>JALZEZ010000428.1 GCA_030861775.1 Actinomycetota bacterium | reverse complement strand
GCAGCAGCGGCCGGGGTCCGCGGCGGAGGACTCGCGCGCCGCGGAGGCCGAGGCCGACGCCGACCCGGGGGCGGACGACCCCGATGCCGCGGCCGAGGAGGCCCGCGCGGCCGAGTCCGAGGCGGACGCGCCCTCCGAAGAGGACGAGATGCGCAGCGGCGTGCTCGACGTGCTCCCCAACGGCAGCGGCTTCATGCGTCCCGACCCGTTCGCGCACTCGCGCGAGGACGTGTACGTGTCGCCGGCCCAGATCAGGCGCTGCGAGCTGCGCCCCGGCGACGAGATCTCCGGCCCGGTCCGGCCCCCGCGCCGCTCCGAGCGCTACCCGTCGCTCGTCCGCGTGGAGGCGATCAACGGCGGCCCGGCCGACCCGCCGCCCCCGGACCGCCCCAGCTTCGACGACCTCACCCCGGTCTTCGCCAGCCAGCGGCTCCCGACGCCGGACGAGCTGTCCTCGGCACCGTTCGGGCGCGGCTCGCGCGTGGCGGTCGGCGGCCCGCCCGGCTCCGGCATCACCACGCTGCTGCGCCGCGTGGCGCTGGCGCTGGCCGAGCTGGACGACCTCGAGGTCACCGTGGTGCTCGCCGGCGTGCGGCCGGAGGAGGTCACGGAGTGGCGCCGCGAGGAGAAGCTCACCGTGGTCGGCGGCGCGTTCGACCGGCCGGTGGACGAGCAGGCGCAGGCCGCCGAGATCGCGGTGGAGCGCGGCAAGCGGGCGGTGGAGTCCGGCCGCCACGCGGCGATCGTGCTCGACTCGCTCGACGCGCTGCCCCCGGCCGTGGCGCGGCGGGTGTTCGGCGCGGCGCGCTGCACCGAGGAGGGCGGAACGCTCACGGTGGTGGCCTCGACCGGCATGGCCGGCGAGCCGCAGCGGCTGGCCACCACCCAGGTCGTGCTGGAGCCGGGGTCCGGCGGCCCCAAGCTCGCGCCCGGCTCGGGCACGCTGCACGCGGACCGGCTGAGCTAGTAGACGCCGCTCAGCGGCGGTAGGCCACGCCCTCCCAGGAGGGCTCCGGCGACAGCTCGATCACCTCGAAGTCGCGGTCCGGCTGGGCGTAGCCGAAGGTGTGCGTGCGCTCGTCGAAGACGATCTCGAGCTCGCCCTCCTTGACGCGCTGGTCGAGCCAGGCGCCGCGGAAGACGAGCCGGCGCAGCCAGTGCACGAGCGACCGCTCGGACGGCCCGGCGAGCTGTGACCAGCAGGCGTTGATGTGCTCGCCGAGCTCCGAGGCCGGCTCGGTCACCTCGCCGTTCACGGCCAGGTTCACGAGGTCCTCGCGCTCCGGGCCCTCGAGCGGGGTGGGCACGAAGCCGAGCTTGATCGCGGCCTGCTCGACGCGCTCGGTGAAGTCGCGCTCGTTGAACGTGAAGCGCAGCTCGCCGTACTCGAGGACGTAGTCCGAGCCCGATTCGTAGTTTCCGCGGCGTGTGGTGTCCATGACGGGGCACGCACCGCTCGCGGGCCCCCGCTGCGGCGCGTCGGCATCGTAACCTCGATTCCTCCCGCGGAAGGGGTCATGCAACCGGGATTGCATGTCGTCCGACAGATGGGCGCCCAGGCGCCCCCTGCAGCTACGCCGCGGACTTCGAGCGGCGGCGCTTGTGGCGGCGGATGCCCGCGTCCTCGGGCAGGCCGGCCGCGTCCGAGGGACCCTCGAACAGCATCATCGCGCAGGTCGCGCGGAAGTGATCGAGCGAGGGGTCCTTCGCCATCCGGGTCTTGGCCTCCTCACGGATCTTCTCGACGCGCTCCAGCGTCTTCGCGAGCTCCTTCGCCAGGGCGTTCCAGGCCTTCTCGTCGACCTCGAAGGCCGACCGGCTCATGTGCGAGTTCTCGCGCTCGAAGCCGCCGTCGCTGGCCGCCTCGGACACGTGGGCGCCGAGCTGCTGGACCCAGCCGGCCACGAGGTTCTTCTTGACGACCTCGGGGATCTGCGTCCAGGTGTTGTCGGCGACCTTCGGGCGCACCTTGGCGGTGTAGTGGTGCTCCACCGCGCCGCGCCGGGGCGTCGTCTTGACGAGCTTGATGAGCCCGAGGCCCGCGAGCTGGCGCACGTGGTAGCTCACGTGCGTGAGCGGCGCGTTCAGCTCGGTCGCGATCTCGCTGGGGCTCGCCACGCGGTCGTCGAGGAGGCCGAGGATGTGGATGCGAAGGGGGTGGGCGTACGCCTTCGCGATCTTCGGATCGGTGATGTCGGCCGGGATGGTCAAGTGATTTCCTCCAAGGGCCACGTAGCTTTCAATTTGGATTTCTCCTGAGGGTCTTTGTGACATTTCACAGTGAAAGGCCCACAGCATGTTGCCTTATTGCCAGTCTGAGGCTATTTCTGGCGCATAGACACTTGTTTTGAGCCAAAATGGGGGGTAACCGGCACCCGAACGCTCGACTCCGACCGCCGGGAGCGCGCTTCCCCCATTCTGGGGAGGCCCAGGTTAGCCGCCCCGGCGGCGGGGGCGAGACCGTCCCGCTGGCGCCTTAGGTACGCATGGAGGGCGTACAGCGATCAATTCTCGTGGTCGACGACGACGAGCCGACCCGCACGTTCCTGTCCGACCAGCTCGCGGCGGACGGGTACCGCGTGGCGGTCGCCGCCCGGGCGGGGGAGGCCCTGCGGGCGATGGAGGTCCGGCGGCCGGACATCGTGCTGCTCGACCTCGGGCTCGAGGACGGCGACGGCCTCCAGGTGCTCGACCGGGTGCGCGCGGCCGACGGCGCCTCGCGCATCGATCCCGAGACGCCGGTGGTCGTCGTCAGCGGCCGCTCCGGCGAGGCCGACCGCATCCGCGGGCTCGTGCGCGGGGCGGACGACTACGTCTGCAAGCCGTTCTCGTACGCGGAGCTGCTGGCCCGGGTCCGGGCGGTGCTGCGGCGCGCCTCGGCACGGCGGGCGCGGGGGATGGTCCGGGTCGGCGACCTCACGATCGACCCCGCCACGCGCAGCGTGCGCCTGGCCGGTCGGGCCGTGCCGCTGTCGGCGAAGGAGTTCGCGCTGCTGCACGCGCTGGCCTCGGATCCGAGCCGGGTCCACCCGAAGGCCGAGCTGCTGCGCGACGTGTGGGGCTACCTGGCGACGGGCGCGACCCGGACCGTCGACACGCACGCCTGCCGGCTGCGCCGCAAGCTGGCGGCCGGCGGGGCGCACCTCGTGGTCAACGTGCGCGGGGTGGGCTACCGGCTGACGGAGGCCGCGTGAGCGCGCTCGCCTCGGCCGGGTGGGGCCTGGCG
>JALZEZ010000427.1 GCA_030861775.1 Actinomycetota bacterium | reverse complement strand
CGGCCCGGCCGCGAGCTGGCGCACGGCCTGCTCCACCCTCTCGCCCAGGTCGAGCCGGTCGATGTGCGAGGCGCGCTCGTCGCGCTGGTCGGCGATCAGCGGGATCAGCGGCGCGGAGGCCGCCGCCACCGCGGCCGCGGCGGCCAGCACCCGCGGCCGGTTCGGGCGCCACAGCAGCACCGCCAGCTCGGCGGCGACGAGGAAGACCGCGTAGTAGTGCGTCCAGAGGCAGGCGGCGGCGGTCAGCGCCCAGACCGCGAGCCAGCGGCCGCCGCGCCGCTCGAGCGCCTCGCCGGTCGCCCACAGCGACAGGCAGCCGAGCAGGACCAGCAGCGAGTAGGCGCGCGCGTTGAGCGAGTACGAGACGAGCACCGGGCTCAGCGCCGTGAGCGCGGCCACGGCGAGGCCCGTCCCCGGCCCGGCCAGCCGCCGCACCGCCAGGTACGCCGCCGGCACGCACAGGACCCCGGCGATCGCGCTCGGCGCGCGCAGCGCGGCGTCGCCGCTGTCGCCCAGGAGCTGGGTCCAGGCCCAGGTGAGGGCGTAGTAGAGCGGCGGGGTGGACTCGGTCAGCTCGATCCGGTCCCACAGCGCGCCCAGCGAGTCCTCACGGACGACGGCCAGCGTGAACGTCTCGTCGTACCAGAGGCTCTGGAGCCCCAGGAACGGCAGCCGCAGCGCCGCCGCGGCGGCGGTCAGCGCGCCGAGCAGGAGCCAGGTCCGCCGCGCCGACGCCACGCGGCGACTCTACGGGGTCGGCTAGTCGCTGTCGCGCGAGCGCTCGCGCTGCGGGTCGCTGCCGTTGCTCGAGGACTTCCCCTCGTGCTCCTGCTCGGCCTCGACCTCGCCGCGGTCGGCCTCGTACTCCGCGCCGCTCCCGCTCTCGTCCTCGCTGGGCGCGCGCTGCTCGACCTCGCGCGCCTTGTCGTCCTTCACCTCGTCGGCCTTCTTGCCGGCGCCGCCCTCGCGCTCGCGCTCGTCGGCGTCGTCGTCCTCCTCCGCGTGAGCGTCCTTGGTCTCGCGGCGCCTGTCGTAGCTGAGCTGGGCGCCCAGCAGCCACCCGCCGATGAACACGACGACCAGTGCGATCGCGGCGAACGCCGCGCCCAGGAGCAGCCAGAGCAGGGCGGCCACGACCACGGCGGCCAGGAGCGCCTTGCCCACGATCGAGAAGTCGAGCAGGTGCCGCGTCTTCGGCCGCTCCTCCACGACCTCCTCGAGCTTCGCGTTGACCTTCGCGGGCGAGAAGTCCTCGCGCAGCGCGCGCGCCTGCTCGCCCAGACCGGGGCTCTCCTCCTCGCGACGGTCTTGGACCTCCTGCGGGTCCTCGGAATCCTGCTTGCCGCGCGTCTCCTCTGCCATCCGGTCCCCTCCTTCGGTGTCACCAGAATGAGTCCCCGCGCCACGGCGGGGGCAAACCAGCCTCATACCCTCAGCCCGTGCCCCGACCACTCGCAGCGCTCGCCCTGGCGCTCGTCGCGCTCGCCGGCTGCGGGAGCGGCGCGGAGCCCGCCGCCGACTCCAAGCCGGTCGACGCGCTCGCCGACGCCATGCGCGAGCGCTACCCCGCCATCCAGCGCGAGAACGGGCACTTCCGGTCCGCGATCGGCGGCGGCACCCGCTACGGCAACGCGTACATGGGCTACGCGCTGCTCCTGAGCGGCACGCGGGCGGGCGACGACGCGGCGGTGCAGGCCGGCCTGCGCGGCCTGACCAACCCCCTCCAGCCCGGCCGCACGCCGAACCGGCCGAGCGTCTTCGAGATCCTCGCGCTGGCCGCGGGCTACAACCTCGCCCGCGAGCACGCGGCCGACGACCCGCTGTTCACGCGCAACCGGCGTGCGTGGGAGGACTTCCTGCGCCGGGCGCCGCTGATCCGGATCCCGGCGACCGGGCACTACGGCAACCACTGGCTGGTCGAGTCGGTCGAGATCCGCGAGCTGCTGGCGACGGGGCTGCGCTCGGAGAACCCGAACGCCGTGCTGGGCGGTCAGCGCGGCGAGGCCGACCGGCTGAGCCGCGAGCTGATCAACGAGCGCATCCCGGCCATGGCCAGGGCCGAGAGCGTCCCCGCGCCCGGCGGGCGCGCGTTCGTGCTCTCCGACCCGCCCGACAACCCGCTCGCCTACCAGGGCCTCTCGCTCGGCTTCTACGCGCGCGCGGTGGAGCTGCTGGGCGACGACGCCGGGCCGGACGCGCGCCGGACGCTGGTGGAGGTCGCCCGCGCCTCGCTGCTGCTGGCCGGGCCGGACGGCGACGTGGGCTACTTCGGCCGCAACCAGGAGCAGGCCTGGGGGCTGGCCGGCACGGTGTACGGGGCGTACCTGGCCGCCGAGCAGGACGAGTCGCCGCCCGCCGAGGACGACCGCCTGCGCGAGCTGGCCCGGCGGGCGCTCGACCGGCTCGCCCGCGAGCACGGCGTGACGCACTGGGGCCTCGAGGTCACCCCCAGCGTGGCCCGCTCGCGCTGGCTGCCGCAGGTGGGGCTCGACTCGGGCGTGGGCGGGCCGTCGTTCGGGGGGCTCGTGCTGGCGCTGCTCGAGTGGGGGCGCGAGGAGTCGCGCGACGCTCCCGGCGACGCCACCATCCCCGCCGACGAGACCCTCCGGACCAAGCTCTCCCACGCCGAGAGCCGCTTCACGGTGATCCGCCGCGGGCCGGTGTGGGCCGTGATCCGGCCCACGATCAGCGGCAAGTACCCGTACGACGTGCGCTACGACTTCGGCGTGGTCGCCCTGAAGCTGCTGCGCGGCGGCCGCTGGACCGACGTGGTGCGCCCCCGCCCGCTGACCGCCGCGGACCCGGACAGCGCCGGCCCGGTCCTGCGCAGCGGCGGCGTGACCGCCTTCCCGTTCGCCTCGGAGGTGGGCGTGGCGCCGGACGGGACCGTGACCATGCGCGGGGGCTGGCGGCTGGCCCCGATCAAGACGCGGCGCATCGTGGAGATCCTGCCCGACGGCACCAAGGTGCGCGCGCTGGGGTCGATCCCGGGCGCGCCGGTCCGGACCGGCGTCGTGTTCCGCTTCGACCCCACCGCGTGCGGTGTGCGGCTCAGCTTCCCCGTGCGGGCGGGCGACTCGATCGAGTACTCGGCCTTCCTCGTGCCCGAACGGGTCCGGACCGGGCCGCGCGCGCTCGAGGACGCGGTGAGCCGGGTGTCGCTGAGCCGGCCCGCGCGCGTGGCGGTCGAGGACGGCTACGGGTCCGGCACGGACCCCGCCCTGGTG
>JALZEZ010000426.1 GCA_030861775.1 Actinomycetota bacterium | reverse complement strand
GTCGCGCTCCACGCGGCCGCCGGTGCGGCGCGCCTCCGCCGCGCGGGCGGCCTCCGCCTCCGCCTGCTGGCGGGCGACGATCTCCTCCTCCAGCCTGGCGGCGGCCTCCTCGGCGGCGCGCCGGGCGCGCTCGGACTCGGCGAGCCAGTCGCCGGTCCAGATGTGCCGGGGCCCGCGCGGAGGCGGGTCGTCGTTGGAGGGCCTGCCGATCACAGAGCGTCAGTCCAGCAGCGTTACCTCAACGCTGCCTGAAGCGGTCGTAAGGGGAGGGTAAGAGGGTTACGCCGCGAGATCGGCGTGCTTCTCGGCCACGACCGCCACGTAGTGCAGCGGCTGGCCCGCCACCGACATGCGGTGCCGGTAGCGCCGCTGCGCCTTGATCTCGAGCGAGCCGTCCTCCAGCGCGCCCTCGATCAGCTTGGAGAACCCGCTGCCGTCGCCGGCAGCGATGAAGTCCTCCTTGATGTTGAAGACGATCAGCCCGCCGGGCTCGATCAGGTTGTGCGCGGCCGCGAACGCGGCGGGCGGGATGTCGCCGAACCCGAGCGCCGCGACCGTGACGAGGCAGTCGAACCGCCGTGCGCGCAGCTCGGCGTGGGTGTCCGGCGGGATGTCGGTCAGGTCGAGCACGAGGTAGTCGTCGTAGATGCCGGGGCGGTCGCGCTCGGCGGCGGCCGCGGCCTCCTCGATGATGTCGACGCCGACGATCGACCCGACGCCCAGCTCGGACAGCTCCTCGCCGACCATCCCGTTGCCGGCGCCGACCTCGAGGACCGCGAGGTCGGCCGCGCGGCGGCCGGAGCGCTCGAGGTGCTCGCCGAGCAGCTCGGTCACGGCCCGCGGGGAGTCGCACTCGAGCAGCTCGTAGAAGAGCCGCTCGTACAGGCCGGGGATCGCGTAGATCTCGTGGTAGTCGTGGAAGCGGATCCGGCGGCGCTCGCCGGCGAGCACGAGCTCGCACCACTCCTGATCTTGGTCGAATGCGCCATCACCCCCGTTGGGGAGATGGATCTCGTATTGGGTGAGCTGGTCCAAGAGGCGGGGCAACCTACCAGGGCCTGTACCCCGCCTCGTAGCATCGAACCGTGCGCAGAGTGCTCGCAGGGGTGCTGCTGGCGGCAGCGCTGGCCGTGCCGTCGACGGCTCCCGCCGCGCCCGTCCTGGTCCTCACCGAGGACGGCGTCGAGCGCCGCGACGATCCCCACCTTCCCGCTCTGGACCTGCCCTCGCCGCCGGCCGCCGGCCTCCGTGCGGCCCGCGTCGGAGCCGCCCAGTCGAAGCCGACCGTGCGCGGCGAGCTGGCCCGGCTGCTGGCCGAGGACCGGATCGACCAGGCCACGCACGATCGGCACCGGGCCACCTACAACTTGGCGCGCAAGTCCTACAAGCGACTGACCGGGGCGCGCAAGGCCGGCCTCGGCGGGGCGCTGGCCAACGCCGAGCTGGTCGCCGCGAACGGCGAGCTGACGCCCTCGCGCCTGCCCGCCCTGTTCCTCACGATCGACCGCAACCGGCGCTGGTGGACCCAGGGGACGCTGCTCTCGAACGGCCAGCGTGTGGAGTTCGGCGACAGCGAGCTGGTCTGGCAGAACTACACGGGCCAGGGCATCCAGATCCAGGTGCTCGGCAACTTCGGCAAGGCGAACGGGCTGTGGCAGGCGAAGGACGACGAGGCGCTCCGCGCGCTGCTCGACGAGCTGGTCGCGCTGGCCAGCGACCGCGGCGGGATGCTCGCCTGGGAGCACTGGTTCCGCTTCGGGAGCGGGTCACCGCCGTGGGCCAGCGGCATGGCGCAGGCGACCGGCGTGCAGGCGCTCACGCGCGCCGCGGACCGGCTCGGGGAGCCGTCCTACCGCGAGGTCGCCCTGCGCGCGCTGGCCCTGTTCGAGACACCGGCGCCGGCGGGCGTGCGCGTCGAGGGCGCGGTCGGGCCGCACTACCTCCTCTACAGCTTCGCCCCCGGGCTGCGGGTCTACAACGGCTTCCTCCAGGCGGTGATCGGCCTCGCGGACGCGGCGGACCTGACCGGCGACCCGCGCGCCCGCACCCTGGCCGAGACCGGCGACGCCCAGTCCCGCGCCGAGGCCGGGCTGGTCGACACCGGGGCCTGGTCCCTGTACTCCACCGGCGACGACCCGGCGGCCGGCCGCGAGTCGAGCCTCCACTACCACCGGCTCGTGATCGACTTCCTCGAGCGCCTCTGCAAGCGCACCTCGGCCCCGGAGTACTGCGGCACGGCGCAGCGGTTCGAGGCCTACGAGGAGGTCGCGCCGGTGATCCGCCCGCTCACGCGGCGCGTGCGCGCGGGCGCTCCCGCCCGGCTGCGCTTCGCGCTGTCGAAGATCTCGCGGGTGCGGCTGGCGGTGGTCGACGCATCCGGCCGCACGATCGCCACCCGCTCCGGCACGGTCGGCTACGGCAAGCGCTTCCTCACCTGGACGCCGCGGACGCCGGGCACGTTCGAGCTGCGCGCGAGCGCCACGGACCTGGCCGGGAACGTGTCGGCGCAGCGCACGATCGCCCTGGAGGTACTGCCGCCGAGGCGCTCCGCCCCGCGGCGAGGGGGAACAGGTCGGTGATCGTGGTCTCGCGCTCGCGGATCAGCGTGCGCGTGCGTCCGCAGCCGTCGTCGTAGTAGGCCTCCCATGACGGGTAGCTGTCGCCGCTCATCGTGAGCTCGAGGCTTCCGTCTTCCTGCGGGACCAGCTCCAGCGTGCCGTCGATGGAGGGGCCCGCGAGCGGGCCGGGCAGGCGGGCGTTCGAGAGCTCCCACGAGACGCGCAGCGTGTCGTTCGCCGGGATCGGCGGTGGGTCGGGGAGGCTGACGCCAGGCGGCGGCGGGCCGGGCCGGGGCGCCGGCACGGTCATGACGTGCTCGCTCACCTCGACCTCGTTGTCCCAGTCGCCGAGCGAGCCGTCGCCGATGTGCTTCGCGTCGTTGCAGCCGCCGCTCGGGTCGCAGGTCGGCGTGGCGAGCACGGTCACGCGGTCGCGCCGGAAGTCGACCTCGACGTAGCCCTTCGTGCGCAGCGGGCTGAAGTGGCGATCGAAACCGCGGTCGTTGCCCTCGCCCATGACGCAGCCGTGCCCGGCGATCACGCAGACCCCGGCGGCGGGGGCGGCGATGAAGAGCCCGACGCGGATCCGCCCCCGGTCGCGGCCCTGGACGTCGTCGATGGGGAACGACGCACGCGCCGGTCGAGCGTCGCCGTAGAGAGCCCGCCGCTCGGC
>JALZEZ010000425.1 GCA_030861775.1 Actinomycetota bacterium | reverse complement strand
CGCCGGCGCTCCGGACGGCGCCGCTCGCGTGCCGCGTCCATTCCTCGCCCTCCTCGGCGCGGGCGTAGACGGCGAGCGCCCGGCTGCCGTCGTCGCGCGCCTCGTCGAGGGTGACCTGGAGCTCCACGCCCCCTTCGTCCGGAAGCACCAGCGGCGCCTCCAGGGTGAGCTCCGCGACCTGGTCGCAGCCCGCCCGCCGCGCGGCGTGGAGCGCGAGCTCGACGAAGCCGGTGCCCGGGAACAGGACCGCCCCGAAGATCCGGTGCCCCGCCAGCCACGCGTGCGTGGCGAGCGACAGGCGGCCGCTGAAGACCCACTCGTCGGAGCCGGCCAGGTGGACCCCGCTGCCGAGCAGCGGGTGCTCGCCGGGGCCGCCGGCGGCGGTGCTCGGCTCGAGCCAGTAGCGGCGCCGGCGGAAGGGGTACGTGGGGACCTCCGTGAGGCGGGCGCCGGTGCCGGCGAATAGCGCCTCCCAGTCGAGCTCGCTGCCGTGGCACCAGGCCGTGCCGAGCGCGGCGATGAGGGTCTCGGGCTCCGGGTGGTCGGGGCGCAGCAGCGGCTCGGCGCAGGCGGTCTCGGCGTGGGTCTGCTGCGCCGCGGCGCTCAGCACCGCGTCGGGGCCGAGCTCGAGGAAGCGATCGACCCCTTGACCGGCGAGCCACTCGATCCCGTCCGCGAAGCGCACCGGCTCGCGCAGCTGGCGGACCCAGTGCTCGGCGTCGAAGCGCTCGACCGGCCGGCCGTCGCGGTTCGAGACGACCGCGATCTCGGGGCTTCGGTGCTCGACCGACTCGGCGACTGCGCGGAACTCGGCGAGCATCGGCTCCATCAGCTCGGAGTGGAAGGCGTGCGAGACGGCGAGGCGCTTGGTGCGCCGGCCGCGCTCGCTCCACGTGTCGGCGAGGGCCTCGGCGGCGGCCGCGACGCCCGAGACGACCACCGCGCGCGGAGCGTTGTGGGCGGCGAGGGAGACCCCCTGCGGAAGCTCGAGCTCGCCGGGGTCGGCCTCGATCGCGATCATCGCGCCGCCCGCGGGCAGCGCGCCCATCAGCCGCCCGCGCGCTGCCACCAGGCGGCAGGCGTCCTCGAGGCCGAGGGCGCCGGCCACGTGCGCTGCGGCGAGCTCGCCGATCGAGTGGCCGATCAGGTAATCGGGGCGCAGCCCCCACCCTTCGAGCAGGCGGAACAGCGCCACCTCGAGCGCGAACAGGACCGGCTGGGCGTGCTCGGTGCGCTCGAGCGCCTCGGCGCCCCCCTCGAAGGCGAGCGCGCGCAGGTCCTCGGCCCCGGCCGCGGCGAAGCCCGCGCCGAGCTCGTCGTAGGCGGCGGCGAAGCCCGCGCAGACCTCGTCGTAGGCGGCGGCGAAGGCCGGGTAGGCGGCGTGGAGCTCGGCCCCGGCGCCGGGGCGCTGGGCGCCCTGGCCGGTGAGCAGGTAGGCGAGCTTGCCGGGGGCGGCCTGGCCGAGCAGCTCGCGCTCGCCGATCAGCACGGCGCGGTGCTCGAAGGCGCTGCGGCGGGCGAGCGTCAGGCCCACGTCGAGCGGGTCGGCCTCGAGCGCGCGCACGCGCTCGACCTGCTCGCGCAGCGCCTCGGGCTCCTTGGCCGAGACGACGAGGGGGACGACGGGGAGCGGCCGCCGCTCGGCCTCCTCGGCCTCGGCCGGCTCGCCCGCGGGCGCCTCCTCCACGATCACGTGCGCGTTCGTGCCGCTGACCCCGAACGACGAGATCCCGGCCCGGCGCGGGCGCCCGCCCGGCTCCCACGGGGCGGGCTCGGTCAGGAGCTCGACCGCGCCCGCCTGCCAGTCGACCCTGCTGGACGGCGCATCGACGTGCAGGGTCGGCGGCAGCGTCCGGTGGCGCAGCGCTTCGACCACCTTGATCACGCCGGCCACTCCGGCGGCGGCCTGGGTGTGGCCGATGTTCGACTTGACCGAGCCGAGCCGCAGCGGCCCGGCACCGTCGCGCTCGGCGCCGTAGGTGGCGAGCAGCGCCTGGGCCTCGATCGGGTCGCCGAGCGTGGTGCCGGTGCCGTGCGCCTCGACGGCGTCGACCTCCGACGGCTCGAGCCCCGCGTTCGCGAGCGCCTGGCGGATCACGCGCTCCTGCGACGGGCCGTTCGGGGCGGTCAGCCCGTTCGAGGCACCGTCCTGGTTGACCGCCGAGCCGCGCACCAGCGCCAGCACCCGGTGGCCGAGCCGCTCCGCGTCCGAGAGCCGTTCCAGCACCAGAACTCCGACGCCCTCCGAGAAACCCGTGCCGTCCGCCCCCTCCGCGAACGACTTGCAGCGCCCGTCCGGGGCGAGCCCGCGCTGGCGGCTGAACTCCACGTAGAGCTGCGGTGAGGCGATCACGGTGACGCCCCCGGCCAGCGCCAGCGAGCACTCCCCGCCGCGCAGCGCCTGCGCCGCCAGGTGGACCGTCACGAGTGAGGACGAGCACGCCGTGTCCACGGTCATCGCCGGCCCCTCGAGGCCGAGCGAGTACGCCAGCCGCCCGCTCACCACGCTGCCCACGAGCCCGGTCCCCAGGTACCCCTCCAGCTCGGGCGGCACGGCGCCGGGCTGGACCGCCCCGTAGTCCTGCGAGCTGATCCCCGCGAACACACCCGTCGGGCTGCCGCCGAGCGACAGCGGGTCGATGCCCGCGTGCTCGAGCGCCTCCCACCCGGTCTCGAGCAGCAGCCGCTGCTGCGGGTCCATCGCCAGCGCCTCGCGCGGCGAGATCCCGAAGAACGCGGCGTCGAACTCGCCGGCGTCGTAGAGGAAGCCGCCGTCGCGGGTGTAGGTGGTGCCGGTGTGGTCGGGGTCCGGGTCGTAGAGGCGGTCGAGTTCCCAGCCGCGGTCCTCGGGGAAGCCGGAGATCGCGTCGCGGCCCTCCGCCACGAGCTCCCACAGCTCCTCCGGCGAGCGCACGCCGCCGGGATAGCGGCAGCTCATCCCGACGATCGCGATCGGCTCGCGGTCGCGCTCCTCGAGCTCGCGGATCCGGCGCTTCGCCTTGCGGAGGTCGGCGGTCGCCCTCCGCAGGTACTCGAGGGTCCGGTCGTCGTCGCTCACGGCGTCTCCAGCTCGTCGTCGAGCAGCTCGAACAGCTCGTCGTGCGACGCGGTCGCGATGTCCTCGTCCTCGTCCTCGGCGTGGCCGTTCGCGCCCGCCCCCAGCGCCGCGCCGAGCGCGCTCAGGCGATCCGCCAGCCGCGCCCGCGCCGCCTCGTCGCCGGCGACCGCCGCGACG
>JALZEZ010000167.1 GCA_030861775.1 Actinomycetota bacterium | reverse complement strand
TCCCCGGGCCGGCCGCCCGCCGCGCCGAACGCCGCGACCATGCTCTCGACCGCCCCGGCCAGGAGCCCCCGCCATCCCACGTGCAGGGCGCCGACGACCTCCCGCCCGGCGTCGGCGAGCAGGACCGGCGCGCAGTCGGCGACGCCCACCATCAGCACGGCGTCGCCGCCGCGCATGACCATGCCGTCGGCCACCGCGCATGGCGAGTCGCGGGACACGGTCACCACGTCGGCGCCGTGCGCCTGCTGGACCGTCAGCAGCGGGCGGCCGGAGAGCGCCAGCCGCTCCATGAGCATGCGCCGGTTGGTCGCGACCGCGGCCGGGTCGTCGCCCACGCGGGTGCTCAGGTTCGCCTCGCTGAACGGTCCCGTGCTTACGCCGCCCCGGCGGCCTGAGAAGGCCATCACGACAGCGGCGCCGGCGGACGCCCCTGCCCGAGTCAGTTCCGGTGACGACAGCACGGCGGAAGGCGGTTACTGTAACTCGGCTGAGCATGCTCGACGTGCCGTTCCTCAGTCAGCGACAGGCGATCGCGAGCGCGGACAGCGCGACGGAGCTTCCGGCGGGGGTTAGCTGGGGGGACCGCTCCTGCGCGATCGCCTGCGCGACGATGGTCCTCAACCACTTCGGGCGCCGCGTGACGCTCGACGAGGTGCTCGACCGCGCGCTCGCGGCCGGGGCGTTCGACCCGGCCCGGGGCTGGCGCCACACGGGGCTCGTCGAGGTGCTCCAGTCGTTCGGCATGACCGCATACCGCCGCAACTGGCGGCTGCTCCAGGGACGCGAGGCCGCCTACCTCGGCGGGCGCCCGCTGACCGCGAGCGCGCGCGAGGAGCTCGAGATCGTCGCCGCCCAGATGCTCGAGGAGGGGGTGGGCACGATCGAGCGGCTGCTCGCGGCAAGCGTCCCGGTGACGGTCTCGATCCACCGGCCGTGGGGCGACCGCACCAGCCTCGGCCATCAGGTCGTGCTCCTGGCGCTCGACGAGCGCTCGGTCTCCCTGCACGACCCGGCCGCCGACGACGGCGCCGCGGCCAGGTACGACCGCGACGCGCTGTTCGGCAACTGGAAGGGCACCGCGATCGTCGCCCACCCGCCCGGCTTCGCTCAGCCCCAGTAGAGGTTGAAGGTGGCGAAGATGCGCTCGGGGGACCACCCGGGCGCCTCGCCCCGGTGCATGCGGGTCGTGCGCAGCGCCTCGCTGTAGCCGGCCCCCTCGAGCAGGGCGAGCGCGTCCGCGTGGCCCGTGGGCACGCCCACCCGCACCGGCTCGCCGCGCTCCTCGATCGCCGCCGCGAGGAGCGCCTGGCCCGCGACCGGGTCGGCCGCCACCACCGCCCCGGCGGACGAGCGGCGCTGTGGGAGCGCGAAGCCGATCGGGCGCGACTCGTGCTCCGCCACGAGGGCGCCGTGCGGCCACAGCGCCCCGATCAGGCGGCGCCGGTCCTCGCCGGTGGACTCGCGGTCGAGGGCGAGGACGGCCTCGAGGTCGTCCGGCTCGGCCGCACGGATCCGCGGAGCCTCCCGCGGCGGCGCGAGCGCGCCCCCGCCGCGCAGCTCGGCGAACTCCGTCTCGGCCACGAAGCCGAGCCGCTCGTACAGCGCCTTCGCCACCGCGGTCGCGTGCAGGAGTGCCGTGCGCACCCCCTCCTGCTCGAGCGCCCGCATCGCGGCCTCGGTCAGGTCGCTGCCGAGCCCGGCCCCGCGGTGGCCGGGGTGCACCGCCACGCCGCCCACCCAGCCGGTCCGCTCGAACGGGAGGCACGAGCCGGCGCCGACCACGTCCCAGCCGGACGTCGCGACGAACACGGTCCCGCCCAGCTCGCGCAGGAAGCCCAGGTCGTCCACGAGGTCCGGGCGGAACCCGACCTCCTCGTAGAGCGCCGCGATCGGCCTCAGGTCCGCCGTCGGATGAATCGCGTAGCTGGGCAAGGCGCCTCGGCGCCGAGGATACGTCCGCGCCAAGACCGGCGGAGGGTGCTCACCGCTTCTGAGTAATGAATTTCTCCTGGAATTGGCGTACGATCGCTCGTGAGGGCTGGCCCCACGGGGCTGGGTGATGCTGGGGACGAACGAGAGATGGCTGCTCTAGGGTGGCTGCGCCAGCGGCTCGACGAGGGCCGCGACCGCGAGGCCGCGCGGAGGCACTCCGCGGCACGGCTGACGGCGGGATCGGCGCCGCGCCGCAAGTTCCGGCGCAGCCTGCGCTACGTGCCGGGCCGCCGCTGGCGTCCGAGCAGCCGCCGCGGCTGGAACAAGGTCGTCGTCGGCGGGGCGGTCATCGTTCTGGCCGTATTCACGATCGCCTTCTTCTGGGGCATCGGCGCAGTGATCGCCGGCGACGCGACGATGATCGGGCTCGGCGACAGCTGCGGGCCGGGCACGACGTGCCACCTCTTCTCGTGGGTCTTCTTCTCGCTCGTGCCGATAGCCGCGACGATCGTCTGGGTCTTCATCGTCCGCCTCGACCGCATCCGGTTCCATTACCGGAGGCGCGCCTACGAGCGCCCCGACCGGCTGCTCGAGACGGAGCTCCTCACGCACTCGATCGTGGGGCGCGACCACCTGTGCGAGATCATCCAGCGGGACCTTCAGAGCCGCTGGGAGACGAGCGAGGCCGACGAGAGCGCGGCGCACCGGGTGAAGCGGTGGATCCGCTGGATGCGGGACAAGCGCAGGCGCGGGGGGAAGCGCCGGCGCCCCATCGTGCTCGTCGGCGGTGTCGGGAGCGGCAAGACCGCCGTGCTCGCGCGCCTGACGCAGTGGCTGGCCGAGCGGGGCGCCGTGCCGGTGCCGATCCGCCTCCGCAAGGCACAGCACGACGACTCCCTCGACCTGCTCAAGCTCGCCCACGAGCAGTTCATGCGCGAGGCGCCCGTGATGTCCGCGGCCGAGGCCGACAAGATCTGGCGCCGCCTCAAGGAGAACGACCAGCTCGTGATCATCGCCGACGGGCTGGAGGAGGCGCTCATGGACGTCCAGGACACACGCGAGACCGCCATCCGCGATGCGTTCGAGAAGGTGGCGCGCGACGACGTGGCGCTCGTCGTGACCTCGCGCCCGCACGGCGCGCTCCAGCACCTCGACGCGGTGATGGTGCCGCTCGAGCCGCTGGAGGTGCAGGCGGCGCTCGACTACATCACGTCCACTCCCACCAAGGGCAGCCGGCCCACCGACGGCAAGCGCGTCGTGGAGATCAAGGACATCGTCAGGTGCGCGGAGCTGACCGACATGCCGCTCTTCATGCGCTTCGCGCGCGAGCTGCACGCGACCGGCGGGCTGGAGTCGCTGGACGCCAACGGCAGCGACCGCCTCCGGCTGCGGGTCCGGCTCATCGAGCGCTGGGTCGAGCTCCTGGTCGCGGGCAAGATCAAGTCGGCCGAGCCCGTCAAGCGGGAGCGCCGGGAGAAGGTGATCGAGGAGCTCGAGAAGATCGCGACGTTCGGGCTCATGAACGACAGTCTCGAGGTCACCTTCAAGGACTACACCGAGAGCCACGGGCCCGGCGGCGACGGCGGCCGCACGCCGACCGGGGCCGACGTGAAGGAGACGCTCGACACCGGTACCGAGGCGCTCAGGGCGTTCGCCGCCGACGCGGAGCGGCTCGGGCTCGTGTACTCGCGCCCCGAGGGGCTGCTCTTCCGCCACAGCGTCACCCAGGCCTATCTCGGCTCGTGCCGGATAAGCGCGCTGCTCAGCAGGCGCGGGGACAAACCGGACAAGGTGGACAAGCTCACGGAGCAGCTCGAGCAGAGCCTGCTCGAGCCGGGACGCGAGCTGCTGATGGCCCTCGCCATGAGCTGCGCCGCCGAGGACGAGGAGGCCCGCACGCGGGCCATCCGCCTGCTCCTGCGCCACGTGGACGATCGGGTCGAGAAGGAGAAGGCGGTCTTCACCGCGACGGCGGTCATGGCCGCGGCCGCGGCGTCGACGGACCACGCAGCCGCGATCCCGGGCCCCTCCCCGAACGGGAACGGCGGGGCCCCGCACGAGCGCCGCTCGACGCGGCGCATGCGGGTGATCCTGTGGCTGACGCGCGCCGAGCGCGAGGACGCCGAGCGCGAGGCGGACCTGGCCGACGACCACGTGGCCAGGACGCGGGCCCGGCGTCAGACGGCCGAGGCCGGCGTCATCGCGGCGGAGGTCAAGCTGGACGACCGGAGACGGGCCCAGCGCGAGGCCCAGTTCGCCCCCGCCGAGGCGCTGGCCGTCGGAGGGGTGCGGGAGGTGGCGGACAAGCGCAGGGCCTTCGCCGAGACGAACGTGAAGCGAGCCGAGGCGCGGCTTCGCGAGGTGCGCGCGAAGCTGGCGGAGGAACGGACCCAGCACGGCGTCGCGCACGCGGAGCGCGCCATGGCGCTCACGGTCCTGGCCGAGAAGCGGCTGGCCGAGGCCGAGGCGCTTCGACACGCCCCGAACCACGACGATCTCGGCGGAGCGGCCGACTGGCTGCGGGCGCGCGCGGGGGAGCACCTCGAGCGCGCGATCAAGGACGCGGCCCAGGCCAGCCTGGAGCGCCGGATGGCGGCGCGTGCCGAGCCGGATCCGTACAAGTCGGTCGAAGGGCGCATGTCCGAGAACGGCGACGAGTCCCGCCGCGAGCCGCGGAAGGTCGTGAAGGCGCCGTACAGCGCGAAGCAGGTGGTCGTCGACGCGATCGTCGCGCAGGCCCTGCTCGAGGAGGCGATGGCGGACGACACCCACCCCGACGCGCGCCAGCCGCTCCTCGAGGCGAGCCTGGACTACCTTCCGCGCGCCGACGGCGCCGACGACGCCACCCACCTGGTGGAACCCGCGCGCACCGCCGGCAAGCGCGCCGCGGACGCACACCATCGCATGACGAGCATCCGCGCAGCCGTGGCGAAGCTGGAGGTGACGCCCCCCGGCGGCGGGGAGGAGGCGGCGGCCGACCTGTCGGGCGAGCTGGAGATGCTGACCCTGGCGCTGGTCAGCGCCGACGACGCGCACGCGGCGCTTCGCGACGGGCGGGTGGGCAGCGTGGCCTTCGACCCCGAGCGGCTCCGGCGGGCGCACGCGACGCTCGGCGCCGTCCGGCAGGAGGCGGAGAACGCGAGCGCGGGCGACTGGACCGGCTTCATCCGCCGCCTGCGGCCGTTCGCGCTGGCCGCCGCCAAGGCCGCGCACGCGCTCCATGCGCTGCCCGCGATCGAGAGCGAGCGGGAGGAGTGCCGCGCCGACCTGTACAGGGAGCTCATCGACAGCCTGGCCGCGGTCTCGCGCGAGGTGGAGGAGGTGCGGATCAAGGAGCAGGGGAAGGGGCTCCCGCCGGAGATCAGGCGCGCGACGTCGCGCACCCAGGTCCTCGTCCCGCTGACCGACAAGATGAAGGAGAAGGACGCCGACACCCCCGAGGGCATCCAGGCCGCGAAGCTCGACGCCGTCGGCCGCCTCTACGACGCGGCCCAGTTCGTCTGGCTCTGGAAGGTGTGCAAGCGCGAGCCCGACGCGGTCGTCCGCATGGCGGCCGCGCGAAGGCTCGGCGAGGGAGGGGCCGTCGCGTTCGAGTACGTGCAGCTCGACCTCGAGCGGATCCTCGCGACGGCGAAGGAGCACGAGGCCGACCCGTACGGCGAGAAGGCGGAGACGGCGCTGAAGGAGATCGAGATCGACGACCCCAGGCTCGCCTACGGCCTGATGGGCTGGCTGCTCCCGGTGCTGTACACCTCGAGCGGGTGCGACGCGCGGGATGCCGGGGACGACGGAAGCGCGGCCTCGGCGGCCGCCGAGGCGCTGCTGGACGAGTGGATCGAGACCGCGCCGGACCTCTCGGTCGCGGCGGAGGTGGCGCTGGCCGAGGGAATGCGGCTCGCGGCGAACGAGAGGTATCTCCCGGCCGAGCACCGCGCCTTCCTGACCGGCCGCGCCGAGGACCTGCTCGACCGGGCGCGGTTCTGGTTCTCGAAGATCGTCCTGGTCCAGGCGCGCACGCTGTGGGTGCTGTCGCAGATCGACGGGGAGGACGGCGCGGACACCGAGAACGCGGAGAAGACGATCGCCGACTGCTGCAGGCACGCGGGGCACCCGTTCGTGCGCGAGGCGATCGATCTCTGCGTCAAAGCCGTCCGGCGGCAGGAGCCGGCGAACTGGATCTGGCTCGACGAGCGAACGGTCACCGCCCGGATCGGCGCCAGGCCCGCGGCCGTGCAGACCGTGGGGACGGACGAGCCCTATTGGATCCCGCCGATCGCCGGATGGCTCTCCCTGGATCGGCGCGCGCAGCAGCTCCTGGCCGACGTGGTCGTGTTCCTGAACCTCCTCGACCGGCGCCGCGGCTCCCGCCGCGAGGAGCTCCTGAGGAAGAGCCCGCCCGGCCGCCGGGACCACGACGGCGAGTCGGCGGACGCGGTCGGCCAGGACAGCGAGGACCGGCCGCTTCCCACGTGCCTCTCGACGCGCGGCGGCCGCAAGCGCCTGGACGTGGCGCGCAAGCTCGACGAGCCGGTCGGGCTGAGCGGGCGCTGCGACACGAGCTGCGGCATGCGGCTGTGCCCGTATCCCGGCCTCGGCGAGACCCTCTCGCGCGGAGAGATCAGCGAGGCCTTCTGCCGCCGCCAATACGAGCTCGTCAAGGGCGTGTGGCGCCGGCGGCCGCCGTGGCAGCGCGAGGCGAGCTGGGCCGAGCTGCGGCGCTTCTGGCGCGCCATGGAGCGCCGCCCGCGGGCGTAGGCGCCTCGGCGCCGACGATACGTCCGCGCGCGGTCCGGGGGCCTAGCGCCTGACGACCTTGAAGCTCGCGACCCGCGGCTTGGAGACGTTGCCCGCCGGATCGGTCGCGACGAGCACGGCCCGGTAGCTGCCCGGCGCGAGCGACTTCTTGCCGATCCGGCCGGAGAACCGCTTCTTGTTCTTGCCGGCCACGCCGAGCGCCGCGAACCGGCCCGCCCGCACCCAGCGCGTGCAGCGCTTGCGCGAGCGGTTCTTCGAGCTCGGCTTCTGGCACTTCTTGCCGACCCTGCGCCCGACCGCCTTGCGCTCGACCGTGATCACCACGCGCGACCGCTCGCTGAGCGTGTAGCGGAAGGTCGTCCCGCGCTTCGTGGCCGCAGCCGCGACGCGCTGCTTGACCGGCGTCTCCGCCTGGCCCTTCGTGTTAACCGCGAAGGTCGTATTGGTCACCGAGGCGGACTGGAGCACCGGGATCACCGTGTCGGTGCCCGGGTCCGTTCCCGGGCCGGTCCCCGGCCCCGTCCCCGGGTCCGTTCCCGGCCCGGTGCCGGGGTCCGTTCCCGGGCCGGTCGCGGGGCCCTCGCCCGGCGTGCTCACGAGC
>JALZEZ010000424.1 GCA_030861775.1 Actinomycetota bacterium | reverse complement strand
AGGTAGTGACGATCGAGCGCCACGCGCCGCTGGCGGAGCGGGCACGGGCACAGCTGGCGGAGCTCGGCTACTCGAACGTCGAGGTGCGGACCGGGGACGGGACCCTCGGCGCACCCGACCGAGTGCCCTTCGGCGGGATCTCCGTGACCGCCACGGCGGCCGCGGACCCGCCACCGGCGCTCTTCGGCCAGCTCGCGCCCGGGGCGGTGCTGGTCTGCCCGGTCCGGCGCGGGGGCGACGAGGAGCTGATGCGCTTCCGGGACGGGGAGGAGGAGGCGGTCGTGCCGGTGCGGTTCGTCCCGCTCGTCCCGGGCGACGAGCCGCCGGCGTGATCCGCGAGTTCTCGGCGGGCGGCGTGTGCGTGCGCCGCATGCGCGGGCGCGACTACGTCGCGGCCGTGCGGGTCAAGGGCGGCACCGTGCTGGCGCTGCCGAAGGGCCACATCGACCCCGGCGAGACCTCCGCCGAGGCGGCCGGGCGCGAGGTGCGCGAGGAGGCCGGCGTCACCGGCGAGCTGGTCGAGAAGCTCGGGGACGTCCGCTACTGGTACCAGCGCGACGGCGAGCGGGTGATGAAGAACGTGGCCTTCTTCCTGTTCCGCTACCGGTCGGGCAGCATCGAGGACCACGACCACGAGGTCGACTCGGCCGAGTGGGTGCCGCTGGAGGACGCGCCGCGGCTGCTCGCCTACCGCGGGGAGAAGGACATGGCCAGGGCCGCCCTTTCCGCGCTCGGTCCGGCACGGTAGTCTCAGCCGCCGTGTTCGTCCTGAACTTCTACTCCCCGGTCTTCGTGGACCAGCTCAAGCGGGGACGCAAGACCGCCACAATCAGGCTCGGCGACAAGAGCCGCAAGTACCAGAAGGGCGAGGTCGTCCTGATCACGGTGGGGTTCCAGCACGCCCCCCGCGAGCGGATCTTCGAGGCCGTGATCGATGCCGTGGACGTGAAGAAGGTGAGCGAGCTCTCGCCGCGCGACATCGAGCACGACAACCCGGAGTTCCGCCGCGTGGACGAGACGGTCCACTTCCTCGAGCAGATCTACGGCCGCGAGGTGGGCCTCGACGACACCGTCACCGTGGTCCGCTTCTCGGCCATCTTCGAGCGCCCGGAGGAGATCTCCGAGCGCCTCCGCCCGATCTCGCCAGCTCAGAACTAGAGCCAAATCCGTTGTCTGTTTGGCACTCTCGCTGCTAGAGTGCCAAGCGCAATTCCGAGGGACTCCAACGGAGGTTTCTGTCTATGAAGCTCAAGCCCCTGGGCGATCGTCTGATCGTCAAGGCGGTGGAGGAGGAGGAGACGACCGCTAGCGGCATCGTCCTCCCCGACACGGCGAAGGAGAAGCCGCAGCGCGGCAAGGTTCTTGCTGTCGGCGACGGCAAGTGGGACGAGGACGGCGCGAAGCGGATTCCGCTCGACGTCGCCGAGGGCGACGAGGTCCTCTACTCGAAGTACGGCGGCACCGAGATCAACGTCGAGGGCGACGACCTCCTCGTGCTCCGGGAGTCGGACGTGCTCGCGAAGGTCGCCTAACACCACTTAGAGAAAGACGGAGGAAACGTATGGCTCACAAGGAGCTCAAGTACGACCAGGAGGCGCGGTCCGCACTCGAGGCCGGCGTCGACGCGGTCGCGAACGCGGTCAAGGTGACCCTTGGCCCGAAGGGGCGCTACGTCGTCCTGGACAAGAAGTTCGGCGCCCCGACCATCACGAACGACGGCGTGACCATCGCGCGTGAGATCGAGGTCGAGGACGTCTTCCAGAACCAGGGCGCTCAGCTCGTCCGCGAGGTCGCCACGGCGACCAACGACGTGGCCGGCGACGGCACCACCACCGCGACGGTGCTGGCGCAGTCGATCGTCCGCTCGGGCCTCAAGAACGTGGCCGCGGGTGCGAACCCGCTCGCGCTCAAGCGCGGCATCGAGAAGGCGGTCGACCAGGTCGTCGAGCAGATCAAGCAGCAGTCGAAGGAGATCTCCGGCAAGGACCAGATCGCGCGCGTGGCGGCCATCTCGGCGGCCGACGACGAGATCGGCGACGTGATCGCCGATGCGATCGAGAAGGTCGGCAAGGACGGCGTGGTCAACGTCGAGGAGGGCCAGACGTTCGGCATGGACCTCGAGTTCACCGAGGGCATGCAGTTCGACAAGGGCTACATCTCGCCGTACATGGTCACCGACCAGGACCGCATGGAGGCCGTCCTCGAGGACCCCTACATCCTGATCGCGAACTCGAAGATCGGCTCGGTCCGGGACATCCTCCCGGTGCTGGAGCAGGTCATCCAGTCGGGCAAGCCGATCCTGATCATCGCGGAGGACGTGGAGGGCGAGTCGCTCGCCACCCTCGTCGTGAACAAGCTCCGCGGCACGTTCACCGGCGTGGCCGTCAAGGCGCCGGGCTTCGGCGACCGCCGCAAGCGGATGCTCGAGGACATCGCGATCCTCACCGGCGGCGAGGTGATCACCGAGGAGATGGGCCTCAAGCTCGAGAACACCCAGATCTCGCAGCTCGGCCGCGCCCGCCGCGTCGTGGTGGCGAAGGACACCACCACGATCGTCGACGGCAACGGTGAGCAGGACGCGATCAAGGGCCGGATCAACCAGATCAAGACGGAGATCGAGGCGACCGACTCGGACTTCGACCGCGAGAAGCTGCAGGAGCGGCTGGCGAAGCTGGCCGGCGGCGTCGCGGTGGTCAAGGTCGGAGCCGCCACCGAGACCGAGATGAAGGAGAAGAAGCACCGCGTCGAGGACGCGCTCCAGGCCACCCGCGCCGCCCTCGAGGAGGGCATCGTGCCGGGCGGCGGGGTCGCGCTCCTGCGGGCGGCCGAGGGCGTCAAGGTGGACGCCATCGACGACGGCGACGAGCAGACGGGGGCGAAGATCATCCTCCGCGCGCTCGAGGAGCCGGTCCGCCAGCTCGCCGAGAACGCGGGCCTGGAGGGCTCGGTGGTCGTCAACGACGTCCGCAAGGCCAAGGCGGGCCACGGCCTGAACGCCGACACCGGCGAGATCGTCGACCTCGTCTCCGAGGGCGTCATCGACCCGGCGATGGTCACCCGCTCGGCGCTCCAGAACGCGGCGTCGATCGCGAAGAACATCCTGACGACCGAGTGCATCGTCGCGGAGATCCCGGAGAAGGAGGCCGTCGGCGCCGGCATGCCGGGCGGCATGGACGGGATGATGTAGATCCCCGCCGAAAACGGGACTGAGCATCACGGGGGCTCGGCTTTGCCGAGC
>JALZEZ010000027.1 GCA_030861775.1 Actinomycetota bacterium | reverse complement strand
GTCGGGAAGCGTGCGAGCGCCCGCCAGGTCGGCGACCTCGCCGTCGGGGCCGCCCATGGCCAGCACCACGTGCGCCCGCGCGCGGAACGCGCAGTCCACCTTCAGCTGGTTGGCGGTGTCCTCGTCCCAGGCCTCCACCCGTCTCACGAGGCGGCCTGCGGAGGCGGAGATCTTGGTGTCGTGCTCGGCGATCGCCCCCTCCAGCTCGATCTGCCACAGCTCGGGCCGGATCCACATGGGAAGGTCGCCCACACGGCAGGCGTGGACGCCGCCGCGGCACGGCTCGGTCGCGCCGTTCGCGCGCACCCACGAGCCGTCGTCGGGCCAGACGTGGCGGCTGAAGGGCGCGACGCGGCCCTCCTCCAGGAACTTGTACGCCGTTACCGCCGTCACGCCCCCTTCCACCCGCGGAACGCCTCGAGCAGGCCGGCACGCGTCTCCTCCGGCAGCGACTCCTCCGAGATCCCCCCCGCCGCGTCGCGGATCGAGCGCATCTGGTCGAGGTAGACGTTGCAGGGCTGGCACATGATCAGGTGCTCCTCGAAGCGGGTCGCGACGACCGGGTCGAGCGCACCCTCGAGGTAGTCCGTGACCAGCTCGACCAGGGCCTTGCAGTTGACGTGGTGCTCGTGTCCGTGCTGGCTCATGCGCTTGCCGTCCTTGGCGCAAGGTAGTCCTCGAGCGCCTTCCTGACCTTCGTCCGGGCTCGGTGCAGCAGCACGCGCTGATTGCCCTCCGTCAGCTCCAAGAGCGCGCAGACCTCCTCCGAATCGAGCCCCTCGACGTCGCGCAGCGAGATGACCGTTCGCTGCGCGGGCGGCAGCCGGTCGATCGCCTCGCGAATGACCTCGCGCGTCTCGCGCGCCAGCGCGCGCTCCTCACCCTCCCAGTTCGGCGGGGGGCCGCTCCAATGGCCGGCCCAGCGGTGGCCGTCGCCGTTGAAGCGCTCGGGCTCGATGCTCGGCCCCTCGTCCTCCTCGGCCGCGCCGGCGAGCGACGAGAAGGGCACGCAGCGCGCGTCGCGCACGCCGCGCGTTTTGGCCCGGTTGACGAGGATCCGGAACAGCCAGGTCTTGAGCGACGAGCGTGCCTCGAAGCGATCGATGCCGTTGAGCACGCCGACCCACGTCTCCTGGGCCACGTCCTCCGCCGCTGCGCGGGTGGACACGAACGACTGCGCGAGGCGCACGAGCGAGGAGTGATAGCGGTCCATCAGCTCCATGAACGCGGCTTCGTCGCGCCGGCGCAGGCGCGCGACGAGCTCCGCGTCCGATGCCGTGGACGGGGCGATCTGGGGCATCGGGACCACCGGGGGCGACCCTAACCGACCGGCCGGGGGACGTAAAGGAGCCAGGGTCACCATCGTGGGGCATGGTCCCCGCGCCGTGCGTTCCGTTACGGGCGTAACGCACTTGGCACCCACGAGACAGCAGCGTCATGCCCGAGTTCGGCGGCCTTCTGATCGTGGTGGCGGTGGCGTTCGCCGCGCCGTTCGTGCTCGGCCTGGCGCCCGCGCTGCGACTCCCCTCCGTGGTGCTGGAGATCGTGGCCGGCATCGTGATCGGGCCGTCCGTTCTCGGGTGGGTCGAGGTCGACCAGGCGATCGAGGTGATCGCCTTGATCGGGCTCGCGTTCGTGCTGTTCCTCGCCGGGCTCGAGATCGAGTTCGACAGACTCCGCGGCCCGGTGCTGCGGCTCACCGCGATCGGCTTCGCGGTCTCGTTCGCGATCGCGGTCGTGGTTTCGCTCGGGCTTGGAGCGACCGGGCTGGTCGAGACGCCGCTGCTCGTGGCGATCGTGCTGTGCGCGACGTCGCTCGGGGTGATCGTCCCCGTGCTGAAGGACGCGGGCGAGATCTCCTCGACCTTCGGCCAGCTGATCGTCGCGGCGGCGTCGATCGCGGACTTCGGGGCGATCATCCTGCTGTCGCTGTTCTTCTCGGGCGAGGGCGGGGCGGGCTCCACGCTGCTCCTGCTCGGCGGGCTCGCGCTGCTCGCGGTCGTCGTGCTCGTGACGCTGCGCGGCGCGGGGCGCTCGCGGCTCGTGAGCATGGACCTGCGGCGGCTCCAGGACACGACCGCACAGATCCGCGTGCGCGGAGCGATCGTGCTGTTCGTCGGGTTCGCCGCGGTGGCCGAGCGGCTCGGGCTCGAGGTGATCCTCGGCGCGTTCGTCGCCGGCGCGATCATCGCGGTGGCCGACCGGGACGAGGCGATGACCCACCCGGACTTCCGTCGCAAGCTCGAGGCGATCGGCTTCGGCTTCTTCATCCCCGTGTTCTTCGTGACGAGCGGCGTGCGCTTCGACCTCGAGGCCTTGACGGCCGAGGCCGCCAACCTGGCGATGGTGCCGGTGTTCCTGGCCGCGCTCGTGGTGGTGCGCGGCCTGCCGGCGCTGCTCTACCGGCGGGCGATCGGCGGCCGGCGTGCCGCCGTTGCGGGCGTGCTCCAGGCCACGTCGCTGCCGTTCATCGTCGCGGCGACCGCGATCGGCGTCGAGCTGGGGCTGATGGACGCGGCGGAGAGCGCGGCGCTGGTGGGCGCCGGGCTCTTGTCGGTCCTGCTGTTCCCCCTGCTCGGGCTGACGCTCCTGCGGCGGGGCGAGGCGGCTCCGCGCGTAACGGCCGGGGCGGCCGCCTGACTGAGCCGGAACGGCTTCGAGAGGAGAGAGCGATGCGAGGACTCAAGGGCAAGAACGTGCTGGTCACCGGGGGGAGCTCGGGGATCGGCCAGGCGATCGCGGTGCGGTTCGCGGAGTACGGCGCGAACATCGCGATCAACTACCTGACGACCGAGGACGAGGGCGCGGAGACGAAGGAGCAGGTCGAGGCCTGCACGCGCAAGGTCCGCCAGGAGGGCGTGAAGGACGTGCTCGTGCAGGGCGACGTCTCGAAGGAGGAGGACGTCGTGCGGATGGTCGAGGAGACCGTCGACCAGCTCGGCGGCATCGACGTGCTCGTGAACAACGCGGGCATCCAGATCTCACGGCCCTCGCACGAGCTCGAGAACGGCGCGTTCGAGAAGGTGCTCGACGTCAATCTGAAGGGCTCGTTCCTGTGCGCGCGGGAGGCGATCCGGCGGTTCCTGGACAACCCGAACGGCGACCGTGCCCGTGGCGTGATCGTGAACATCTCGAGCGTCCACGAGGTCATCCCGAAGCCGGACTACCTCGGGTACTCGGTGTCCAAGGGCGGGATGCACAACCTGACCCGCACGCTCGCGCTCGAGTACGCCGGGCAGGGCATTCGCGTGAACGCGGTCGGCCCGGGCGCGACGATCACGCCGATCAACTCGGCCTGGATCGACGACCCGGTCAAGAAGGAGCAGGTCGAGTCGCACATCCCGATGGCGCGTGCGGGCACGGCCGACGAGATGGCCGGCGTGACGTGCTTCCTGGCGAGCGACGACGCCGACTACATGACCGGCCAGACCCTGTTCGTCGACGGCGGGCTCACGCTGTACCCGTCGTTCCGCGAGCCGTGGTCGTCGGAGTGATCAGCCGGTGGGCCCGAAGCGCTCCGTCCGGATACGCGCGGGCTCCACGCCGGCCTCCATCGTGAGGTCCTCGACCGCCGCGACGAATCCGGCCGAGCCGCAGATGAAGGTGACTCCGCCCGGCACGATCGAGTCCGCGATGAGGTCGCGGTCGAGGCGGCCGGTGTGTCCGGTCCAGCCGGGCGGAGCCTCGCCGCTGTACGTGAGCACTGCGTCGTCGCCCAGCTCGTCGGCGTAGATCGTGTCCTCCGCCGACCGGGCGGAGTAGAGGAGGCGCATGGGCACGTCGGGCATCGCGCGGCGCCGGTGGCGCAGCATGGCCATCAGCGGGACGATCCCCGAGCCGCCGCCGATCAGGAGCGCGGGCTCGCCGCGCCAGACGAAGTAGGTGGCGAACGGGCCGCGCACCTCCACCTGGTCGCCTTCCACGACGACCTCGTGGAAGTAGGGGGACACCTCGCCGCCGTCGAGCAGGTCGATCGTCAGGTCGATCGTGCCCTCGTCGAGCGGCGACGAGGCGACGGAGTACGAGCGCTGTGCCTGGTACCCGTCGGGGGCGGTCAGGCGGACGAGGTAGTGCTGGCCCGGCAGGTGCGGCATCCACATCGGCAGCTCGAGCCGGAAGGTCTTGACGCGCGGGGTCTCCTGCTTGATGTCCACGACCGTCGCGATCTGCCAGCGACCCGGCGCCCGCTGCTCGACGGCGGTCAGTCCCCCCAATAGCGCTCTTCCTTCCAGGGGTCGCCGCGCCTGTGGTAGCCGTTCTGCTCCCAGAAGCCGGGCTCGTCGTTGTCCATGATCCGCAGTCCGGCGATCCACTTGGCGCTCTTCCAGAAGTAGAGGTGCGGGACGAGCAGGCGCGCGGGGCCGCCGTGGTCACGCGGCAGCGGGGCGCCCTCGTGCTCGGTCACGACCCAGGCCTTGCCGCCAGTGAGATCCGCAAGCGGGAGGTTGGTGGTGTAGCCGCCGAAGGAGTGCGCCATGGCGAACTGGCCGTCGGGTCGTGCCTCGTCCAGCAGACGGTCGAGCGAGACGCCGCGGAAGCTCGTGCCGAGCTTGGACCAGGCCGTCACGCAGTGGATGTCGCACGGGACGTCCTCGAAGTCGAGCGCGTTGAACTCGGCCCAGCTCCACTCGCGCGGCGTCGAGACCATCCCGTCGATCCGGAAGCTCCAGTCCTCCGGAGCGATGTTCGGCGTGGGGCCGGCGGTGAGGACTGGGAAGTCCGCCTCGTAGTACTGGCCCGGCGGAAGACGGTCGGCGAGCCCTTCGGGCGTCTGCCGCTTTCTTCCGAATCCGCGTGAGACGAAGGCCATCGCTTGCAACATCTCACATCGTCGTGAAACGTTTCAGGGGACCGCTTGACAGAGGCGCATGGCCATCGCCACGAGTGCGTCCGACGCGGGGATGCTGCGGCACGTCGGCGAAGCGAAGCGGCTCGAAGCGCTGTCGCTCGTGCGGACGGGGCGTCTGTACGACCTCGGGCGCGTGCTCGACGAGAGCGTGCCGGTGTTCCCGGGGCGCTACTTCCGCCAGACGCTCGTCACGACGGCTCACCACGCCGGTGGGAGCTGGATCACCGAGGTCGTGTCGGGGACGCAGCAGCTCGGTACTCATCTGGACGCGCTCTCGCATCTCCAGGGCCCGGATGGTGTGGGCTACGGAGGGCTCGGGCCGTCGGATCTGGCCTCAGACGCCGGCGTGACGCACTTCGGCGTCGAGACCGTTCCGCAGGTCGTCACGCGCGGGTGGCTGGTGGACGTCGCGCCGCTGCGCACGGGCGACGTGATCGGGCTCGACGCGGTCGCCGGCATCGACCCGGGGCTCGGGGACGCCGTGCTCTTCCACACCGGCTGGGGCGCGCACTGGGACGACGCCGAGCGTTATCTCGGCGGCGAGCCGGGGCCCGGTTTGGAGCTGGCCGAGTGGCTGGCGGACCGGGGTGTCGCCCTGACCGGCTGCGACACGTGGTCGTACGGACCGCAGCCGCCGGAGGACCCGGCGCGACCGTTCGTCGTGCCGCAGACGCTGAACGTCGAGCACGGGGTGTTCGTCGTCGAGAACCTCGACCTGAGCGAGCTGGCCGCCGACGGCGTGCGCGAGTTCGCGCTGGTCCTGACCCACGCCAAGTTGCGCGGCGCCACCGGGGCGTGGACGTCGCCGATCGCGCTCACCTAGGAGGAGACCGTGGAGCACTACGACGTGATCATCATCGGGACCGGCGCGGGCGGTGGAACGCTGGCGCACCGGCTGTCGGGGAGCGGCAAGCGCGTGCTGCTGCTGGAGCGCGGCGGGTATCTCCCGCGCGAGCCCGAGAACTGGAGCTCTCGCGAGGTGTTCGGCAAGAGCCGCTACGTCACCAGCGACGAGTGGGTGGACAAGAACGGCGAGCGCTTCCGGCCGCACGCGCAGTACTTCGTCGGCGGGAACACGAAGTTCTACGGGGCGATCCTGTTCCGGATGCGCGAGGAGGACTTCGGCGAGGTGCGCCACTACGGGGGCATGTCGCCGGCGTGGCCGATCTCGTACGCGGATCTGGAGCCGTACTACGCGCAGGCCGAGGAGCTGTACCTCGTGCACGGGGCCGCTGGCGAGGACCACACCGAGCCGTGGCGCTCGGGCGAGTTCCCGCATCCCGCGGTCTCGCACGAGCCGCGGATCCAGGCCCTGCACGACGACTTCGAGCGGCTCGGGCTCCATCCGTTCCACCTGCCGGTGGGCGTGGACCTCGATGAGAACGACGTCGAGAAGGGACGGTGTGTGCGGTGCGATCGCTTCGACGGATTCCCCTGCCTGACGGACGGGAAGTCAGACGCGCACGTGCGCTGCGTGCGTCCGGCGCTGGCGCGCGGTGGGGTCGAGCTCGTGACGCACGCGAAGGTCGAGCGGCTCGAGTCGGACGGCTCATCCGTGACGGAGGTGGTCGTGGACCGGCGCGGGACGCGCGAGGTCTACTCCGGTGACGTCGTGGTGGTGTCGTGCGGGGCGGCCGAGTCGCCCGCGCTCCTGCTGCGTTCGGCTTCGGCCGCGTTCCCTCGCGGGTTGGCGAACACGTCGGACCAGGTGGGGCGCAACTACATGGCCCACATCAACTCGGCCGTCGTCGCCATTTCTCAGTCGGTCAACGACACGAAGTTCCAGAAGACGCTCGGCGTCAATGACTTCTACTGGGGCGCGGAGGACTCCGAGCTGCCGCTCGGCCACATCCAGATGCTCGCGAAGTCGGATCGCGACATCCTGCGCGCGGGGGCGCCCTGGTTCGCTCCTGGGGTCGCGCTCGATTACCTCGCGAATCACGCCATCGATTTCTGGCTGACGACCGAGGACCTGCCCTTCCCGGACAACCGGATCAGCGTGGATCGGTCCGGGACGATCCACCTGTCCAAGACGTTCCACAACGAGAAGCCGCACCGGATGCTGGTCGGGAAGCTCAAGGGGATGCTCGGCGAGCTCGGGTGCCACGAGCGGGCTATCCCTCGCTTCTCGGTGCTGGACCAGCGGATTCCGCTCGCGGGGATCGCGCATCAGTGCGGGACGGTGCGCTTCGGTGACGATCCGTCGTCGTCGGTCCTCGACGCGAACTGCAAGGCGCACGACCTAGACAACCTGTACGTCGTCGACACGAGCTTCTTCCCCTCGTCGTCGGCGGTGAACCCGGCGCTGACGGCGATGGCGAACGCGCTGCGGGTGGGTGACCACCTGCTGGAGCGGCTGGGGGTCTCCTCGACCGCCGCCGCCGGTTCCGCGAACGGCAAGCCCGAGGAGGTGGCGGCATGAGGAATGCGGCGAACACGTTGGCCGTGGCGATCGGCCGGGGGTTGCTGGCCGGCTTCGCAGGGACGGCGGCGATGACGGTGTCGTCGACGCTCGAGGCCCGCTGGCGCGGCCGGGCGCCGTCGACGGCGCCCGCTCGAGCGACCGCGAAGGTGCTGGGGATCAAGGAGTTCGAGGACGACCGCGCCTACGCCCGGTTTTCGGACCTCTCCCACTGGGGCTACGGAACCGGCTGGGGCGTGCTGCGCGGCCTGCTGGGCGCGGTGCCCGGCCTATCGCCGCGCGCGGCGACGGCGCTTCACGGGGGCGCGGTGTGGGGCTCCGCGCAGGTGACGCTGCCGGCGCTGGAGATCGCCCCTCTGTCGGTGTTCTGGGGGAAGGAAGAGGTGGCGATCGACGCGTGGCACCACGCTGTTTATGCAGCGGCGACGGGGGCGGCGCACCGCGTGCTCGAAACGGCGGGCGCGCGGATGTAGCGCATCGGGGTTCCCGTCAAGGCCTAAGCACCGGCGCGGCCCCCCTGCCGGATGTCGCTTCTCGCGCGAAGCGCCGGTCACGTGGTGACCCGCATTGCTCGCCCGCGGGCCTGCCCGCGGCGCATTAGCCTGGCTCCCGTGGCCGACGGGTCCACCACAGCACGCGCACCGAGCCTCTGGCTCGACCCGCCGCCCGATCCCGGCCCGTCCCTCGAGGGCGAGGTCGAGGCCGACGCGGTCGTAATCGGCGCCGGCTACGCCGGCCTCTGGACGGCGCTGGCGCTGCGCGAGCGCGGCGCCGACGTCCTCGTCCTCGAGCGCGACTACGCGGGCTTCGGCGCGAGCGGCCGCAACGCCGGCCACCTCACCCCGACGATCGGGAAGGACCTTCCCACCCTGCTCCGCCTCTACGGTCGCGAGCGCGGCGGCGCCCTGGTGCGCTTCGCCGAGACCGCGGTCGAGCACGTGGAGGCGGCGATCGCCGAGCGCGAGCTCGACTGCGACTACGTCCCGGCCGGGAACGTGCTCGCCGGCGTCCATCCCGGCCAGCGCCCCGGTCTCGAGAGGGCAGCGGACGCCGCCCGCCGGCTCGGTGGGGCGATGCGGATGCTCGACGAGTCGGAGCTGGCCGAGCGCGGCCTGCCCCGCTGCGTCGCCTGCGGGTACCTCGAGGAGCGCGGCGGAGTGCTGCATCCGGGCAAGTACGTGCGGGCGCTGCGCGAGCGGGCGATCGAGGCCGGCGCACGGCTCTGCGAGTCGACCCCGGTCGATGCGATCGCCGACGGTCCCCGGGTGCGGATCGAAACCCCGCGCGGCGCCGCGAGCGCGCCGATCTGCGTGATCGCCACGAACGCCTACACGCCGCGACTCGGTCGCCTGCGCTCGGCGGTGGCGCCACTGCACGTCTCGCTGTTCGCCACCGCGCCGCTCACCCGCGAGCAGCGCGAGCGGGTCGGCTGGGTGGGCGGCGAGGGCATCTACACCGCCCACGAGGTGCTGGAGAGCTACCGCCTGACCGCCGACGGGCGGATCGTCGGGGGCTCGCGACACGTCCGCTGGCCGTACGGAGGGCGGGCTCTCCCGGACCACGACCCCGAGACCTTCGCCGCGCTCGAGGCGATGTTCCGCGCCCGCTTCCCGGAGCTGCCCGATGTCGTCGTGGAGCGCTGCTGGAGCGGGCGGATCGCGCTGACGCTCGACTTCCTGCCGGCGATCGGCCGAGGCGGCCGGCACGACAACGTCCTCTTCGGCATCGGCTACAACGGCCACGGCATCGCCCAGGCGAGCTACGCCGGGACGCTGCTTGCGAAGATCGCGACCGGCGAGGACCCCGGCCATCCGGAACTGTTGCGACGCCGCCGCCTACCGATGCCGCCGGAGCCGCTGCGCTGGCTGGGGGGGCGAGGCATCCTCGCCGCGTTCGGCCTCCTCGACCGGCGTACCGACCGGCGGGCGCAGCCACGGCCAAAGTGACTCGGCAACGAGCTGAGCGACTCGCTCGACCGACGAGACCCCGGCCGCCATGAGGCTCGGTGCGATGCGCTTCTGCTCGGCGCGACGGCCCAGAGCGCGCACGGCGCGCCGCATACACACGCTTGGACGAGCTGCGAGAGCGTGCGTGCTGAGGTCCGAGACGCCGCTCCGGACGAGAAGCAGCGGTTTGTCCAGTGGCGCGCCGCTCCTGCGTTCGCGCGAAGCGACAGCGGCGCGCGAGCGGTTATATGCCAGGAAGTGAACCTCGCCGTGCGCTGCCGCGCCGCTCCGCTCCGTTTGTTTGCGAGGGGTCAAGGCAATAGGACTGGCCACGCGCCGTCGGCGGTAGCGCGCACTTCAAGTCAGGAGGATTTGACAGGTGAGTGCTGGTTCGCGAGCGTACGCGGTTGTGTTCGTCAGCGCCATTGAAATCTGGAACTTCCGGTCGTTCAAGCACCTCGCGTTGAACGGCCTGCCGCCAGCCGTCGTGATCCTGGGCGAGAACAACACCGGGAAGAGCAACTTGCTGCAAGCGCTGCGCTTAGTACTCGACCCGGCGATGTCCGACCGACAGCGCCAGCTCGGATACGAGGACTTTTGGTCCGGGTGCGACCAGCCCCTGAGTGGAGACGAGATCCGCGTCGAGATCCACCTACAGGGCTTCGATACCGATCAGCGCGTGAAGGCGGCACTTCGAGACAGTCTCGTTGTGGATGATCCGCTGACCGCGAAGCTCACCTATGTCTTTCGTCCTGTCCCTGGAGGCGGGGTGGGCGCTCACGATGAGTACGCCGCCCTTGTTTTCGGCGGGAACGATGAAGCGAACGAGCTGACGGCTTCGAGGCGCCGCGAGATCGCTCTCACCGTTCTTCCTGCGCTTCGGGACGCCGAAGCCGACTTGCAACACCCTTACCGCTCGCCGCTCAGAGACCTTCTCCGGATGGCGGAGGTTGATGAGGATGCCCTCGACGAGGTGGCGGCAGCCATCACCACCGCAAATGCGCGGCTACTACAAGAGGCTCCCGTTCGAGGCCTCGAATCTGCGCTCGCTGCGCAGGTCAAGACGATGGTCGGCGACACGCACAGCGTCGACATCGGACTTGGCGTCAGCTCGCCGCTGCCAGAAGAGGTCCTCCGCGCGGTAAGGGTCCTTGTGGAAGGGGGCTTCCCAGTCAGCCGCACCGGGCTCGGAGCCGCCAATGTCCTGTACCTAGCCCTCCTGCTAGAGCGCTCACGGCTGCAACGCGAGAAGGACCGCTTGGCCGGCGCAATCCTGGGAGTCGAGGAGCCGGAAGCTCACCTCCATCCCCATGTGCAGCGCGTTCTCTTCGCGTACCTGCTTCAGACCACATCGGTCATCGTGACGACGCACTCGGCGCAGATCGCGAGCGTCACGAAGCTCCCGGCGCTTGTGCTTCTTCAGCGCGTTCAGGTGGCTGGCGTGGATGAGACTCGCGCCCGACGCGCCATCGCTAAGGAGATGACTGCGCAGCAACGCGATGACCTGGAGCGGTACCTCGATGTGAATCGTGCGGACATCCTCTTCGCCCAGGGCGTCATCTTGGTTGAAGGCGCCGCGGAGGAATACCTGGTCGCCGCCGCGACTCGGGAATCCGGCGACCTGGACTTGCACGGCATCACGGTCTGCTCAGTCGACGGCACAGACTTCAAGCCGTATCGGCTCCTTCTTAGTGCCTTGGCGCTGCCGCATGTCGTCGTGACGGACGGAGACCCTGACGAGGACGGTAAGCTAGCCGGCCTCAAGCGGGGGGTTCGGCTGCTCGACGGGGAGATAGCCGAGGAGGCCGTGCGCATCCGCGACGAGGAGGGCGCTGATGAGCTACAGGCGTATCTGGCTGAACAAGCGATCTTCGTCAGTGACAGCACCCTGGAAGTCGAGTACGCGAAGACCGCACCCGATGCGCTTAACGCGGCCTACCGTGATCTCGTCCGAAGTCCTGTTAGGCGGTCAGCCACAGCTGAGGCAGTGGACGCCGCCGGCAACGGTGACCGAGAGGCAGACAAGAAGCTCGTTAGGCGCATCGAAGCCGTAGGCAAAGGTCGCTTCGCCCAGCGAGCGGCAGCGCATCTTGAAGATGCGGCACACCCGTCGTACCTGAAGGATGCCATCGAGTCACTGCGCTCTCAGCTCACCGGATGACGCGGCTCGAATCAGCGTACGCTCGCCTGAACGACAAGCAGCGCGAAGCGGTCGACTGCGACGAGGGCACGGTTGTGCTTGCCGGCCCGGGCAGCGGCAAGACGGACACTCTCGTAGTGAAGGCCGCCTGCCTCCTAACCAGCGAGGTGCGGCCCCCGCAGGGAGTTGCGTGCATCACCTATACGCGATCAGCGGCCAGAGAGGTCGCTAACCGCGTGCGTGCGCTCGGCGTCCGTCCAGGTCGCCAGCTCTTTGCAGGGACCCTGCATAGCTTCTGCCTGAGGATGATCCTCAGCCCCTTCGCCGATCTGGTGGGCGAGTCGCACCTCCGAGAGCCTGAGGTCGCAACAGCAGGCACCCGACAGATGCTCCTACAGGATGCGATGGACCGCGAAGGGCTGAACCAGCGGGCGCAATATTGGAGCACCACCCTCCAAGTCATCCGTCGTGCCATCGCGTCCAATGAGGATCCCGAAGCGCACTTCGACCGATGGCAGTTGGCGACGGTCGCTCGCTACGAAACCAGCTTGATGGACGCCGGCCTCGTCGACTACGACGGCATGGTCCATCACGCGCTTCGCTTCGTGGAGACATACCCGCGCGTCGTTGACGTCCTCGCAAGCTCATTCCCGTGGATCCTCGTCGACGAGTACCAAGATCTCGGCGGGCCGCTCCACCGACTCGTATGCGCTCTCCGAGAGCGCGGGGGCGTGAAGGTTTTCGCAGTAGGCGATCCAGATCAGACGATCATGCAGTTCACGGGAGCGGACGCTCGATACCTCCGAGAGCTGGAGAATCTCGGATTCCATCCAGTGCGGCTGCGACTGAACTACCGCTCGGGTGGGCGACTTATCGCGGCCGCAGGCGCAGCCCTTGGGCATGACCACGGCTACGAACCAGCGCCAGAGGTCGAGTACGAGGGAGAGGCGCAGTCTAAGGAGGTGCCGGGCGGCGTACTCGCACACGCCGAGTACCTCGTGACGGAGCTAATCCCCCAGCTGGAAGCCGAGGACATACCGCTCCACGAAATAGCGATCTTATATCCGCAGAAGTCGCACGCGGTCGACCAGCTTAGAGTCGCTCTCGACGAGGCGGAGATCCCCCACAGCTTTGAGCGCGATGAGAGGTTCCCGAGTCACGAGCCGATAGTCGAATGGCTTCAGCGCTGCGCTCAGTACGCGTTGGGCGCGGGCGCACCGTCGCCCGTGCGCTTCCGCGACTTGGCGGACGAGCTACGCGGATACCTGACGGATGCCGGTCGACCAGAAGCCCGCTCGGATCTTGCGACCGCAGTCCTTCTGTATCCCGCCGTCGACGCCGTGCCATCGCGGGAAGACCTGCTGCTCGACTGGCTCAGCGGCGTCATAGAGCACTTGCATCTTCGCCAAGCGTTAGAGGATGCCGCCATCTACAAATCCGAGGCCGACGCGCTCGACAGCATGCTCGCCCGCCTCCGGGGATCCGACGCCGGCACTACCGTCGGCTCATTCGCGGGTCCACTTCGACATCTGGACCACCTCGTCGTGACGACTTATCACAGCAGCAAAGGCCGCCAGTTCGACGCGGTGGTCCTCCCCTTCCTTCAGGAGGCGTTCATGCCGAGGTATCGACGCAACTGGCGCACAGGGCAGTGGAGCCCCGACAATGTGAATACCGACCGGCTCCTTTTCTATGTCGCGTTCACCCGCGCCCGAAGGCTCGTCACGATGGTCTGGTCGTCTAGCTCGATGATCGACCCGAGAGGCCAGTCGGCTTCATTTCCGCGGTCGCGCTTTGTCGGCCAAGTCGAGGCTGTGCTGTAGCCGTCCGAAGGGCGCCGGAGGGCGCCTCGATGTCCACGATCGGTCTCCGCGGTCTAGGAGTCCCGATGCTGTTCGATGTAAGCGGCCGTTCGACGCAAGGGTTAGGGATCGTCGTTCGCCAAGCCCAGCAGACGGTTGCACGGCCGACACAAGAACTGGCGTACGCGCCCGGATTCATGATCGTGATCAAGCTCCAGAGCTTGTTCCGGCCGCGCACCGAAGGTCGCTTCGCGTGCGAAACCACAATCTGGGTCCGGCTCAAGAGTCAGCTCCGGGCAGGCGTGTTGAGTAGCCGGCGCTCTACATGCACCTCGCTAGCGCTTCCGCGTGAAAGCAGTTGTCTGCCTTGCGCTGGCGCTGGCGCTGACGCGCCGCGCTCCCCGCCACTCGTTTCGCGCCTCCGCCGTCGTCGGATCCCAATCCGCCTTGATCCGCCGATGCAGGTCCGCCAGGTCGTCCCACAGGCGATAGATGCTCGGTCGGCCCCAGAACCAGTAGCCGACGTAGACCTTGTCGATCACCAGGCCGGGCGCCAGGAGGATCGTGTGGGGCACCACGGCGTTGGGGTGGTGCTCGTCGGTGTACTCGTCGATCTCCAGCATCTCGCGGAGCACCAGCTCCTCGTCCGCGAGGAAGGGCCAGTGGGCGCCCGACGAGATCCTCAGCTTGTAGGTGTCGTGCAGATCGTTCGGGACGATCGTGACCTGCCGTGTGAACGCCAGGTCCGAGTACTCGTGGAACTTGACCATCTCACGCTGGTGGGCCCGCTCGCGCGGGCAGTGCTCGCCGCGCCCGAGCATCAGCACCATGCAATCGTCGCCCTGCAGCGTCGACAGCCGGTGGCGCACTCCGTTCTCGTCCGGCAGCACGACGTCGGGGAACTTCAGTCGGGGTTCCAGTCCCTTGCTCACCGCGTGTCCTCCTCGGGTCGCAGCCGGTAGATCGAGGTCTCCGCGGCCACGTACAGCGTCCGCCGGTCCTCGTCGCCCCACGTCAGGTTGTGCGGCGCCTCCGGCAGCTCGATCGTCCGCTGGTGCTCGCCGTCCGCGCCGAGGACCCAGATGCCGCCGGGCCCGCACGCGTAGATCGTCCCGTCGCGGGGATCGACCGCGAGCCCGTCGATGGCGTCCTCGCCGGGCGCGTCGGTCATGTCGTGCAGCACGACGCGCTCGCCGCTCTCGAGGTCGTAGCGGACGACGACCTTCGCGTCCTCGTCCCAGTTCCCCACGTACAGGAACCGCTCGTCCGGCGACAGCGCCACGCCGTTCGGGCCGGCCAGGGAGTCGTCGATCACCGAGAGCTCGCCCGCGGGCGAGAGCCGGAACACGCCGGCGAACTCGAGCTCGCGCTCGGAGTCGTCCGGCAGCCCGAACGGCGGGTCCGTGAAGTACAGCGTCCCGTCGCTCGCGTACACGAGGTCGTTCGGCGAGTTGAGCCGGCGGCCGAGGTAGTCGGAAGCGAGCACGGTCGTGTCGCCGTGCGGGTTCACGCGCAGCATCCGCCGGTTGCCGTGCTGGCAGATCGTCAGCAGCCCGTCCGGCGAGAACGCCAGCCCGTTCGAGCCCGGCTGCGCGTAGCGGCCGACGTCCCAGCCGGCGTAGCCCGACTTCGGGCGGAACACCGTGACCTGCCGATCCTCCGGCGACCACCGGTAGATGGCGTTCGTGTTCGGGGAGCTGAACAGCAGCCCCGCGCCGTCCATCCACAGCGGGCCCTCGGTGAACTCGAAGCCGGTCGCCACGCGCTCGAGCGCCGAGGGCGCGGGCGTGGGATGGAACTCGAGGGTGGCGCTCCGCATCCAGATGTAGTTGCGCGGCGAGGCTGAGATCGGCCCGTTGATCCCGAACACCGCGATCGCGAACGAATCGCCGGGCTGCGCGTCGCGCGTCAGGACGACCCGGTTCGGCGCGTTGAACCCTCCGACGACCTGGCCGCCCGCCGCACCGAGGACCAACGGCATCTCCCCGTTCACCCACACCTCGGCGTAGTCGTCGACGACGGTCTCGAACACGACCGTCGACCCGACCGGAGTCTCCGGCGGCAGCGTGACCCGGATCCGGTACCAGTTGAACGACACGCGCCCGTTGCCGAGCCGCGCCATCGTCTCCTCGGGCCGCAACACCCGCCACGACGAGTCGTCGAAGTCGGCGCCCTCGGCGTGCGGCACCACGTCGTAGGTGCGGTTCGGCACCGACCCGGGTCCGAGAGGATCCTCACGGGAGCCCAGCTCCACGAACGAGATCTCCTCGACCCGCGCGTCGGCGTAGCGCCACTCCCCGCCCACCAGCCGGACGCCCTCGTCGGTCTGTAGATCGACGATCGCGTCCGGCCGGCCGGGCAGGACCTCCGGGGGGCCGGGCAGCCGTGCAGCCTCTGCACGCGTGAGGGTCGCCGCCATGGCTACGCCTCCACCTTCACCACGAAGTACAGGAACGGGTCGCTCACCTCGGTGAACTGGTGCGGCACGCCGGCCGGGATCGCGAGCACGTCCCCCTCCCCCAGCTCGTGCCGGTGCCCGCCGCGCACCGCGGCCGCGCGGACCTCGCCCGGCCCCGTCTCCCGCGGCTCCACCATCTCGCCGCCGGTGACGACGGTGGCGCTGCCCTCCACCACGCGCATGACGTCCACCACGCGCTCGTGGTACTCGACCTCGCCCGGCCCCTCGCGGCGGCCGGCGTCGATCTTGTAGCCGTCGGTGTCGAGCAGCAGCCCGCCCTCGCGGAACTTCGCCTCGACGGCGTCGGCCGGGAAGAACGCGGCGCCGTTGGCCGACCCGTTCGCCGGCGCGGCGATCAGCGCGTGCACCGCCGCCGCGCCGAGCAGCGCCAGCTCCTGGTCCTCGTCCGCCGACGACGCGCCGCTCACGCCGATCGCGCCCACGACCTCCCCATCGCGCGAGATCGGGATCCCGCCCTGGGCGGGCACGGACCGGGCGAGATGCAGTGCCGACGGGCGGCCGCCCGAGGCCTGGTCCTCGAAGTCCTTGCTCGGCCGGCGGTAGATCGCCGCGGTGCGCGCCTTGTCGGTGGCCACGCCCACGCTCGCCACCTGAGCCGCGTCCGGGCGGTGCAGGTAGACGAGCTCGCCACCGGCGTCGACCACGGCCACGACCGGGGCGACCC
>JALZEZ010000423.1 GCA_030861775.1 Actinomycetota bacterium | reverse complement strand
GACGAGGGCACGCGCTCGCGCCTGGTCGAGGCCGGCCTGAGCCGCGCGGCCCGCTTCAGCTGGGACCGCAGCGCCCGCGGCGTGGACGACGTGATCAGCGCGGAGCTGGGCTAGCCGGCGCCGGCTGCGCGCACTGGGCGCGCTCGTCCTTCTCGCAGCCCTGGTCGCGGCGCGCGCTGCGGCGGTACTGCTCGAGGGCCGGCTTGGGAGTGGTGGTCTCCTTGTTGTCGTACTGGAGCAGCCCGGTGAAGCGGAACTGCTCGCAGCAGTAGACCGAGGCCCAGTTGTACCAGTAGACCCGTTGCGCCCCGGCGAGGCTCGACGCCTGGTTCTTGACCACGTGCTTGTAGCTCCGGAACAGGAACTGGGCCATCCCCGTGTCGGTGGTCTGGAGCTTGTTGTTGCTCCTGATCCGCCCCTGCGACGCGGGCAGCCCCAGCTCGGTGATCCAGATCGGGAGCTTGCCGTCCTTGTAGCGGCGCATGACGATCCGGAAGCGCTTGGTCAGCGTGATCACGCCCTCGGGCTTCGTCGTGTACGGATGGAGGGCGGCCACGTCGAAGGCGCCCTTGATCTTGCCGCGCTTGTACATGTGGTCGAGGTACTGCCACGAGAAGTTCGAGATCCCGCCGAGCACGACGCTGGCGTCCCGGTCGGCGAACTTGATCGTCCGGTGCGAGGCGCGCAGCAGCTTCCCGTAGCCGGGGGCGTAGTCCACGCCGGTGGGGATCGACCACTGGAACTGGAGGTGCGGCTCGTTCCAGATCTGCCAGGCGCGGATCGGGCTCTTCGGCACCAGCGGGTTCTCGGTCCAGAACGAGCCCGCCGGCCCGTAGCGGGCGATCAGCGCGCGCAGGTAGCGCGTGTAGTCGCCGGTGCGCTTCGGCGGCGAGTGGGTGACCTGCGGGTACTCCCGCGCCCAGCGCGGGGCGAGGATCACGACCGGCAGCAGGTCGATGCCGTGCATGGCCGCGTGCCGGACGACGCGGTCGGTGCGCGCGAAGCTGAACGGCCCGCCCGCGCGGCGCTGCGCGCGCATCCACTCGAAGCTGATCCGAAGCGTCTCGACCCCGTGCGTGGCCATGCGGCCGTGCTCGGCGTCGCGCAGCATCTCGGAGCCGTTGGCCTCGATCTCGCCGTCCCAGTTCATCCCGTAGAAGAGCGGCGGCACGGCGCGCTGGGCGGCGGCGCCCGCCGGCATCGCAGCCGAGAGCGCGGCCGCCACGGCGAGGAGGAGGCCGAGGCGTCTCACGTACACGAGAACCCGGGAGGGTACGGGCGGTTGCGGCGGGCGACCGCCGGCCGTCGCCGCGGCGCTCGCTTGCGCCATCTTGTGAATCGTGATTCACTTCTTCGTGCCGATGCCCTACCGCCCGACCGCACGCACCGAGGCCAAGCGCACCGCCACGCGCCAGCGCATCCTCGACGCGGCGCTCGCGCAGCTCGCCGCCGGCGGCTACGCCTCGGCCAGCATGCAGGCGGTCGCAGAGCGAGCGGGGCTGGCCACCGGCTCGCTGTACCGCCACTTCCCGTCGAAGGCCGCGCTGTTCGCGGAGGTCTTCCGGCGCGGCTCCGACCGCGAGATGCTCGTGCTGGAGGAGGCCACCCGCGCGGACGGCCGCCCGGCCGCGGAGCGGATCGGCGCGGGCGTGGAGGCGTTCGCCCGCCGTGCGCTCGCCGGTCCCACGCGCGCCTACGCGTTCATCGCCGAGCCGGTCGACCCCGCCGTGGAGGAGACCCGCCTGGCCTTCCGGCGCGCGTTCCGCGATCACCTGCGCACCGTGCTCGAGGAGGGCGTGGCCGGCGGCGAGCTGAGCCCGCACGACACCCAGACGACCGCCGCGGCCGTCGTCGGCGCGCTCGGTGAGGCCCTGGTGGGCCCGCTCTCGCCGCGCGGCGGGGGCGGCGAGGCCACCGTGGCCGCGCTCGTGGACTTCTGCATCCGCGCCATCCCGAAGGAGGAGAGCCGTGCCGGCGACCCTGCCCACGCATGAGGTCCTGAACCAGTCCACCCCGCTGCTGGGCCACAACGCCTTCGACGCCGATCCCGCGCTGCGCGAGGGGCTCGTGCGCGAGGGCGGCGGCTGGGGCGAGGACCGCTGCCGCGACATCGGCGCGATGGCCGGCTCCGAGGAGGCCGACGAGCACTGCCGCCGCGCTCAGCGGATCGTGCCGAAGCTCCACACCCACGACCGTTTCGGCAACCGGATCGACCAGGTCGAGTACGACTCGGGCTTCCACTGGATGCTCCGGCAGGGGATCGACCGCGGCCTGCACTCGATGCCCTGGCGCGACCCGCGCCCCGGCGCCCACGTGGTCCGCGCGGCGATGTTCCTGATCTACAACGGCATGGACACCGGCCCCGCCTGCCCGGTCTCGATCAACTACGCCGCCGTGCCCACCCTGCGCCAGTCGCCCGAGCTGGCGGCCGAGTGGGAGGAGCGCGCCGCCCGCGCCGACTACGGCACCTACGCCCAGGCCGGGATGGTCATGACCGAGAAGCAGGGCGGCTCGGACCTGCGCGCGAACAGCACGGTCGCCGAGCCGGCCGGCGACGGCTGGTGGGAGCTGACCGGTCACAAGTGGTTCTGCACCCACCCCGTGTTCGACTTCTTCTTCACGCTCGCGCACACCGAGGCGGGTCCCACCTGCTTCGTGGCCGAGCGCGGCCCGGGGTTCGAGATCCAGCGGCTGAAGGACAAGCTGGGCGGGCGCTCGCTCGCGTCGAGCGAGGTCGAGTACCGGCGCCTGCCCGCCCGCGTGCTCGGCGAGGAGGGCCACGGGATCCGGGCGATGATGGCCCAGATCGGGCCCACCCGGCTCGACACCCTGATCGGCATCAGCGGCATCCTCCGCCGCGCGGTGGCCGAGGCGGTGCACCACACCCGCCATCGCAGCGCGTTCGGCGGCCTGCTGGCCGAGCAGCCCGCGATGCTGGGCGTGCTCGCCGACCTGGCGGTGGAGTCCGAGGCCGCCACCGCCTCGAGCCTGCGCGTGGCGCGCGCGTGGGACACCGAGGACGAGCTGCCGTTCCGGCGCCTGTCCACGGCGGTGCTCAAGTACTGGGTCTGCAAGCGCGCGGCGGCCCACGCGGCCGAGGCGCTGGAGTGCCTCGGTGGCAACGGCTTCGTCGAGGAGGGGCCGATGGCGGTCATGTACCGCGACGCGCCGCTGAACGGCATCTGGGAGGGCTCGGGCAACGTGATGGCGCTCGACGTCCTGCGCGCGATGGGCCGCGAGTCCGAGGGACTGC
>JALZEZ010000166.1 GCA_030861775.1 Actinomycetota bacterium | reverse complement strand
CCCGCGTGCCGCGGCCGGCACGAACGGCGGCATCGGCCGGCGGCTGAACAGGCTCGGCGAGAGCGCCTTCGCGGCGCTCGTCCGCGGCCGCTCCGACGAACAGCTCGAGCGGCTGGTCGGCAACGAGGCCGTGCTGCGGGTCGTCTTCGGCGGCATGGAGCGCGCGTTCGTGCCCGAGCGCAGCGACGGCTTCAGCGGCGCGATCCAGTACGAGCTCGAACGGAGCGGCGGCCCCCTCGTCTGGCACGTGCGGATCGACGACGGCCAGGCGGAGGCGAAGCCGGGCGCGGCCGACGACCCCGCGATCGTGCTGCGCGCGCCGGTGCCGGTCTTCGCACGGATCTTCGCGCGCGAGAGCAACCCGGCGAAGGCGATGCTCGAGGGCGACCTGGTGGTGGAGGGCGATCTACAGACGGCCGGCCGCGTCGGCTACATGTTCGGCGAGGACTCGCCGTGGTGATCCTCGCGCTGGCACTGGCCCTGCTGGTGTCGCTGGCCGTCGCGGACGAGAGCCGGCCCGGCGAGAGCTACGTGAGCGTCGAGTGGCGGGCGGACCCGAACGAGGGCGGGCGCAAGATCGCCGTCCACTACACGTATCGCGGGTACGTCTGCGAATACCGCTTCCACCGCGCGGCCGCGCGCGAGACGGAGGACTCGGTCACGATCAAGGTGCTCGCACACCGCCGTGAGATGCGACAGGACGAGGCGTGCATCGCCGTGCTCGGCGGCGGCGACGCGACCGTGAAGCTGCGCCGGCCGCTCGGCGACCGCGAGCTGCGTCACGCGCCCGTGACCGACCGCTAGCGACCGGCCGCGAATAACCCGAGCGTCGCGCGGGCGCCGCATCGGGGGTACGCTCGGCGTGTTATGGGGGGCGTGTCGATGAGGTGGGGGATCGTCGCCGTGCTCGTGACGGCGCTGTGGCTGACGGCGGGGGCCGCGGTCGCCTCCGCGGAGTGGAAGCAGCCGCAGGTGGTGAACCGGCCGGGTACGTACGCGACGGGCCCGAAGATGGTGACGACGCCGCTCGGCGAGGTCGTGACGGTCTGGGTCGAGCAGGCCGACGCCAGCCCGTTCCCGATGCGGATGGTCTCGCGCGTCGTCCGGGCCGACGGGGTGGTCGAGCCCGCCGTCGAGATCGCGGGCGAGCTCGCCGGCTGCGTCCTCGACCTCACCACGGACGCGCTCGGCAACGTCATCGCCTCGTGGCAGCTCCCCGACGGCACGATCAAGGTCGCGCGGCGCGCGCCCGGCGGCGTGTTCGGTCCTCCGCAGATCGTGGCGAAGCCGGAGAACGGCGGCAGCCCGCCGGTGATCGCCAGCAACGCACGCGGCGACATCGCGCTCATGTGGGCGCAGTTCCGGCCGCACGAGACGTGGGGGCAGTGGACGCACTTCGTGGCGGTCAGCCGCGGGGGCGGCTCGTTCGGGGCGCCCGTCCAGATCGAGCCGTGGCGGCCGGTCGCCACCGGGGGCTACGACGTCGCGCTCACCCCCGCCGGCGAGGTCGTGGGCGTCTGGGCCGCGAACCCCGAGCGGGAGCCCGAGCGCGACACCTACGGCGACCCGGCACGGGTCGAGACGGCGACGCTCACCGCGGCCGGCCTGGTGACGCCGGTACAGAAGCTGGCCGAGTTCGACGGAGCGGCCACCTGTCCGGAGCTGGCCGCGGACGCGCAGGGCCGGCTCGCCGCGCTGTGGCACGAGATCCACACCGACTACTGCGCCGTCTGGGGGCGCGACATGATCGCCCTGCGGAGGTCCGGCATCCAGTTCGAGCCGCCGGTCGAGGTCCCGACGAGCCGCGGCAACGTCTCGCGCGGGGAGCTCGAGGTGAGCGACGGCGGCGACATCACCGTGGCGTTCAGCGACCAGGACGGTGGCGAGGTGGTGCGCGGCTCGTTCGACTCTCCGCTGACGGTGGCGGTGCCGCAGTTCCCGGCGCAGAGCACGCCGTCGATGGGCGGAAACGAGGGCGGCGACGTGCTCTTCGGATCGGACGGCGGCAGCCACATCCAGACCGCGCGGCTGCGCGACGACGGCACGATGGAGGCGCCTCAGGACCTGCGCGCGGACTGCGCCAACGTCGGTTACGCGCAGCTCGACGTGAACCGCAACGGCCTCGCCGCGGCGGCGATGATGGTCGACGGCGGGGACCTCGAGCTGACCACCGACGGGCCGGCCGACGCCCCCGGGCCGCGCAACTGCAACTCGTCGGGAGCCTGGGTCGGCCCGGGCGGCGATCCGGGTTCGCCGGCACCGGGCGGCAACCCCGGCGGCGAGTCGTCACCGCCGGGCTCGAGCGGGGCGCCGCCGGTCGGTCCCGCCGCATCCGGGTTCGGGCTGAACGTGGACCGCTCGAGCCTCACCGGCAAGGGCGCGAAGCGGCGGCTGAAGGTGCGGGTGAGCTGCGGCGTGTCGTGCACGGCGTCGCTCCAGGCGAAGCTGATCGGCCGCGACGGGCGGCGGCTCGACCGGGCCACGGCGAAGCGCTCGCTCGCGCGCGGCTCCGGCTGGCTCGCGGTGAACCTCGACGTGCCGAAGCGGCGGCGGCCGAAGCACGCGTCGGTGCGGATCGTGGCCACCGACCAGCACGGCAACGTGCTGGTCCGGAAGCTGGCGGTCGCGGCCCGGCGCTAGTACGAGCGCGGCAGGCCGAGCGAGTGCTCGGCCACGTAGTTGAGGATCATCTCGCGCGAGACCGGCGCCGTGCGCACGAGCCGCACGGCCCACCACAGGTCCGGCAGGCCGTACTCGAAGGTGAAGCCGTTGCCGCCGTGGGTCTGGATCGCGCGGTCCACGCAGTGGATGCCGGCCTCGGCGGCCGCGTACTTGGCCATGTTGCTGGCCTCGCCCGCGGGGGCTCCCGCGTCGTACAGCGCGGCCGCCTTCTGCATCATCAGCCGGGCCAGCTCCAGCTCGATCTTGGCCTCGGCCAGGGGATGCGAGATCCCCTGGTGGGCGCCGATCGGCGTGTTCCAGACCTGGCGCTCGCGGGCGTACTCGGCGGCCAGCTTCAGCGCCCGGCGCGAGGCGCCGTTGCACACCGCCGCGCCCATGATGCGCTCCGGGTTCAGGCCGTCGAAGACCGCCTTGAGGCCGGCGGTCTCGCCGCCGATCAGGCGGTCGCGCTCGATCTCGACGTCGTCGAAGAAGAGCAGCCACTGCTTGTCGGAGCTCGACGCGACGGTCTCGACCTCCTGCCGCTCCAGCCCCGGCGCGTCGGAGTCGACGATCGCGATGACCGGCAGGCCGAGCGTGCCGTCCTTCTCGCGCATGCGCGCGACGACGAGGATCCCGTCGGCCTCCTCCACGCCGGAGATGAACGTCTTCTGCCCCTTGAGCGCGTAGCCGGAGTCGGTGCGCACGGCCGCGGTGGAGATGTTGTGCGAGTTCGAGCCCGCGTCCGGCTCGGTGATCGCGAACGCGATCTTGGTCGTGCCGCGGCCGATGCCGCGCAGCCAGCGCTCCTTCTGGTCCGGAGTGCCGTGCCGGACGAGGATGCTGCCGACGATCGCCGGCGAGACGACGATCAGCAGCAGCCCGGTGCCGGCCGCGGAGATCTCCTCCCCCACCGCCGCCAGCGCGGACATCCCGAGCCCGCCGCCGTCGTACTCCTCGGGGATGTTCACGCCGAGGTAGCCGCGGCTGGCCAGGTCGTCCCACAGCTCGGTCGGCGGCTCCCCCTCGAGCCGCTTCCTGCGCGAGTACTCCGGCCCGTACTGCGCGCAGATCCCGGCCACGGTCTCGCGGATCCGCGCCTCCTCGTCGGAGGGAACGAGCGGTAGGGCGGGCGGCGTGGGCTGGGCGACGGTCATCGGCGGCGGCTCCTCGGATCGGAAGTGAGACGTATTACTACCTACGGGAGCGGCGGGGCGTCGAGCGGCGACTCTGGCGGCCGCGGGCGGCCGTCCGGAGGATCACTCGATCACGACCCGCGTGCATGCATCGAGCTCCGGGTGCACCTGCCACTGATGCTCCGGGCGCGCCTGGGCGGTTTGTGTCCCCGGCGCGCGCGCGACCTCGAATGCCTGCTGGATGCGCAGGATGACGTCCGGAGCCGGCTGCGTCGACCAGTCTCCGTCCCACCCTCCCGGCTCGCCGACGATGGTGCACACCTTGATCGGGTGAATCTCGTTCCAGCCTTCGTGGAGCGGATCGAAGACCCACGTGCCCTCGATGTAGAGCACGTCGGCGCCCTCGCCCTGACCATTTTCACCGGGCCCGGAGTTGGTGTGGATCGTAGGGATGTCGGGGTTGACGTCGGAGGGCGAGCCCGGGTTCACGAGCTTTGCCAAGATCGCGCCGATCAGCGCGAGGAGGATCGCCAGCGCGGAGAGGCCGATCGCCACGACGAGGTCCGCCGGGGTGGGCAGGAAGACGCAGGCGAGGACGGCGGCTATGGCGAATCCGAGCGCCCCCTGACAGATCTGGAGGAGTTGGTAGTTGCCGTCCCCCTCGAACTCGCAGTGCAGAGCGGCAGACTCGGTAGCCGTCGCCTCGTCCCTCGCGAGGATGCCCTTCTTCTCGTACTGCGGCACCTCCGACCCCAGCGCGGTGATCGCGCCGTGCGGAGCGATCAGCTCGCCGTACTCGCTCTCCCACGCAACCTCCGGCAGGACGCCGAACTCGGTGCCCTTCAGCAGCAAGTTGACTGAGTAGTCGTTGTCCCAGTCGGGCGGCCATTCGAGGATCCCCTTCGGCTCGGAGACGCTGATTGCGGCCCCTACGACCGATACGTCGCCGCCGAGGCAGATCAGCCGCTCGTAAAGCCAGTTGCGGCAGTAGACGATCGTCAGCACCAGCGGGAAGATCGGGATCGCGAACAACATGCACCACGGCTTCGCGACGGCCAACGAGGCGAACGCGGCCGTGACCGCCGCCGCCATCGCCGACATGTCCCAGAACGAGCGGCGCCTGTATCGGGACGGCTCGATGCACTCGGTGTACTGCTGGAGGGCCATCGCTAGGGCGCCTTGACCGTGGTCAGGGTCACGCCACCGGCGAATCCCTGCCCGTGGAACGCGTTGACGTTGATGCCCTGACGGCCGTTGAACTCGGCCGGCGGGTCCACGGTCACGGTGATCGTGACCGCGGCGCCGGGCGGGAGTGTGGGCGTGGCCGGATCGATCCGCACGTCGAACCCGCCGGGGACCGGGTGGCGCCCGCGGCGATGGCGATCGAGCAACGACTTCGGGTCCGGCGCTTCGCCGTCGCACGGCGGACGCTCCGGTACCTCGTACGCGTCCGTCTCGAAGCGGTACGTGCGCTCGCGCTTCGTGTTGTTGCGGAGCGTGAACGTGAAGGTCGCCGGCGACTGGGCCTCGACAACGTTCGTGTTCTCCTGACCGATGTTGTTGGAGCGGTCGACGTCGTCGGCCGGGTCGAGCAAGGCCTGGAGGCAGTAGTGGCCGGGCGTCGCCGGTGTGGTCCACGGGACCGAGACGAAACCCGGTTGGCCAGGGCTCCCCTTCACCCCGACGTCGACGGTGGCGCTCGCGATCGGGATCGGCTCGGTTCCCACGCCGAAGTCGAGGAACGAGAGCCGGACCGGCATCCCCACCACCGGAGCCTCGAGCGAGTTGTTCCACACCCGGACGTTCACGTCGTAGGTCGTTGCCGGCTCGAGCTCGGACGAGCTGACCGGGACGCCGGCCTTGAAGAGCGTGATGTCCGGGTTGTCCCATGTCACGGCCAGCCCCCGGTCGAGCAGGTACCTCTGGGAGTACAGGAGCGGGTCCGGGCGAACGAAGGCCGGGTGGTCGATCGGTACGCAGTCGCTCCGCGCCGGCGGGCGGTGGTCGTGCTCACCAGCCGGCTCGCGGTGAATCTTCCCGTGCAGCCACCGCAACAGCCGCCACAGCGAGACGGTCCAGCCGTAGAGGATGGTGCGGAGCAGCGACGCGAGGTTCGACCACGTCATTCGGCCGTTGCGCCGGTTGCGGGTCAGCCTCGTTCGAGCGCGAGCTGGCGGTGGCCGCGGCGCGCCAGCAGGGCCGACCCCACGGCGACGAGCAGCAGCGCTGCGGCGATCGCGAACTCGAGCGCGCCCGAGCCGCCATCGGGGTCCAGCCCGGTAGTGGCCTCGATCCACTCAGGGAACACCAACGTCAGCGCGAAGAGCGCGGCGCTGGCAGTCGCTAGAGCGGTCTCGATTAATGAGCGTGTGCGAAGCCTCATGGCGCCGGGAGCCTAGCCCTCGCGGGGATCTGGCGCAAGGGCACTCGTGCCGTGAGCTGCGCGGTGCGCGGTGCGGCGACGGTCAGGGGGCAGCGCCCCGAGCAGGATTCGAACCTGCGGCCTGTCGCTTAGGAGGCGACCGCTCTATCCGACTGAGCTATCGGGGCCTCCGCCGAGGTTAGTCGCCGATAGCGTCCGGCGCCATGGGGCGCAAGCTCGATGGCATCCGCCGCGCGCTGGCCGTCCTGGGTGTGGTCGCGGCCACCCTCGGGGGCGGGCTGGCGGCGTTCGCGACCTACGCGGCCGAGCGCGACATATCGGTGGGGACCGTCCGCCTCTCGATCGAGCCGTTCCACGACGGCGCGCTCGACCTGTACGCGCCGGTGGTCGACTGGGGCGTGCGGTTCCCGGTGGTGCGGATGCCCGCCCGGCTCAAGGTGGACGTCAAGAGCATCGACCGCGAGGCGGTCGGCCGCGTGGCCAAGGGCGGGTCGGTGGACGTGGCCGAGCTGCGCTCCGACGCGCGCGACGCGATCGCCTCCTACCTGCGCGAGCTGATCGCGATCGTGCTCGTCTGCTCGCTGGCGCTGGGCGCCCTGGCTGCGTTCGCGCTGAGATCGAGCACGGGGGTGCGCGTGCGCTGGCTGCTGCTGGTGGCGCTGGCCACCTCGCTCGCGATCACGGCGGCGCTCGTCGCCCTTCTCCCGCCCCGCGGCGACATCGACCGGCCCGAGTACTACGCGCACGGCTCCGACATCCCGCGCGCGCTCGAGGCCATCGAGGCAGCCACGCAGTCGCCCGACGTCCTCTCGGAGGAGCTCGACGCGCAGCTCGTGGGCCTCGCCCGCCTGGTGATCTCCCCGGCGGGCCGCGCGACGACCGGCGGGCTCCCCCGGCTCACGCTCGGCTCGGACCTCCACAACAACGTGCTGGCGCTGCCCACGCTCGAGCGCGCCACCCGCGGCGGCCCGCTGCTGTTCGCCGGCGACCTGACCGACCAGGGCCGCCCGTTCGAGATCGCGCTCGTGCGGAGGGTGGTGGCGGCCGGGCGGCCGTTCGTGTTCGTGACCGGCAACCACGACTCCGACACGCTGGTCCGCCGGCTGGTGGGCGCGGGCGCGACCGTGCTGACCGAGCGCGGCCGGCTCCAG
>JALZEZ010000165.1 GCA_030861775.1 Actinomycetota bacterium | reverse complement strand
GGACACGACCGCCCGCACCGGGACGTTCGGGTCGCGCGGGCGCAGCGGCTCGAGCTCCCACTCGACCTCCACCGCTCCCTCCACCTGCCGGGCGGTCAGCCGCCGCGGCTCCGGCGGGCGGGCCGCGGGCGCCGCCAGGTAGAGCTTCCCCCACCGCCAGCGCCGCTCGGTGTGGACCGACTTCGAGCGGTACCAGGAGTCGGGCTTCAGGTACTGCCGGTGCTGGAGCGGGCCGTCCGGACCGCCCTCCGCCCCCCAGCGCCCGGGCCACCTCAGCCAGCGCACCGACTCGTCCAGCCGCTCCACCGCCGGGCGCACCTCGATCCGCTCGTCGCCGGTGGCGTGGTCGATCGCCGGCGCCCCCTTGATCCGGTAGTGCCCGGGCCGGAAGTACGAGGCGTGCGAGCCGAGCGCCACCCACACGATCGGCGGCCCCTCGTCGTCGTCGAGTTTGCGCACGTCGTCCCACTCGCGCCGCTCGCCGTACTTGTGCTGGGCGAACGCGGCGCACTCCGGCCGGTACTCGGAGTCGAGGCCGATCTGGACCATCTCCCAGTCGCCCTCGTGGTCGCCGATCCCTTCGATGCCCTTGTCGTTGAAGTAGTAGAAGAGCCAGTACTGGAGCCAGACCCGCCCCTTCTTGCCCTCCTGCACGGCCTGGGCGAAGACGCGGTCGGCCAGCTCCGGCCGGGAGCTCCGCATCATGTCCGCCACCCGGTCGGGCTTCTCCGCCGCCGTGACGATGCGGTGCGAGCCCTCGGCGTCGCCGCCGTCCGCGTAGGGGTCGCCGAGGTAGTCGAGGCTGAGCACGTCGGTCCCGGCGGTCGGGGCCGCGCTGGCCAGCACGGTGCCCTCGCCGTCGACCAGGCGCGCGCCCCAGCCCCCCTCGAGCACGGCGTCGCTCATGATCGCCGGCGAGTCCGCGCGCAGCGGCTCGGACTCGTGGAACCTGAGCACGGGCGCGTACTGCTCGAGCAGCCCGCGCGCGACGGCCTCCTTGGCCCGGCTCACCCCGGCCGCCGGGCGGTCAGTCGATCAGCTTGCGCCGGGCCTCGGTCTCGGCGAACTCGACGGAGTCGTCGTCCTCGAGCATCGAGACGACTTCCTGCTGCGTGGGCTCGTCGGCCAGCTCCTCGACGCGGTAGAGCGAGGCCAGCTCCGGGTCCTTCTCGCCCGGGAACAGCGGCTCCACCTTGCCCTTGCCCTTCAGCCGCTCGACGACGTCCTTGCGCTTCGCCGCCGGCGTGGCCTCGCGGAACTTGAACTGGACCGCCATCCCGGCGACTCAAGATAACGCCGCCGCGAGGTCCAGCAGCCCGCTCCCGTACTCGCGGGTCCACTTGCGCCTGCCCATCGGGCGCAGCCGCATCGCCTTCTTGCGGAGGTGGTCGCGCACGTCGTCCGGCCCGAACGACGGGTTGGCGCGGGCGACCATCGCGGCGGCCACGGTCACGTGCGGCGTGGCCATCGACGTCCCGTCCCAGCACGTGTACTCGGTCTCGGGGCGCCACTTCGACCTCCGCACCGGGACCGTGGACAGGATGTTGACGCCGGGCGCCACCAGGTCGATGTGCTTCCCGGTGTTGGAGAACGAGGCGCGCCGGCGGTCCTCCCCGATCGCGCCCACCGAGATCACGCCCTCCACGGCGGCGGGGTACTCGGTCGGGTCGCCCCAGGTCTCGTACTCGTTGCCCATCGCCGCGCACACCGTCACCCCCCGGCGGATGAGCCGGCGCACCAGGAGCTCCTCGACGCGCTGCCGCTCGGTCCCGCCGATGCTGAGGTTCAGCGCGTGCAGGCCCTTCCCCTCCGCCGCCTTCAGCGCGCGCTGGAACAGCTCGGTGTCGACCAGGAAGTCGCCCTCGGGGGTCGGCTCGTCCCGGAAGATCTTCCAGACCGACAGCCGGCTGCGGACCAGGCCGGTGATGCCGATGTCGTTGTTCGGGACGGCGCCCACGATCCCGGCGACGTGCGTGCCGTGGCCGGCCGGGTCGCCCTTGCCCGCGCCCTGGTGGTCGTAGTCGATCGCGTCCGTGTCGAAGTCGGGATGGCCCGTGTCCAGTCCCGTGTCCATGACCCCGATCGAGAGCGCGCCGGACCGGGGGCGCTTGGCGTCGAAGAAGCGGATCGCCGGGAGCCCCCACTGCACGTTCCGCTTGGGGTCGCTGCGCCGCGCGAGCAGCCAGCGCGCCGCGACGGGCTCGGCGAACTCGATCGTGGACGCCGAGTTCAGGTCGTCCAGGATCCTCTTCGTGACCTTGCCGCCCTTGACGGTGGCCACGGCCAGCCCGGAGATCTCGTCGTCGTCCGACTCGATCACGCTCGCGGCGATCGCGTGCCGGGTGCGGTCGGCCGGCGAGAGCCCCGACTTGGCCCGGCGCGCGCCGGTGGCCGGCTCCTCGAACAGGGGCCTGACGTCCTCGAGCCCGGCGTTGCGGCGCAGGTGCTCGAGCGGGGCCATCACCTCGTCGGGGACGTGCCGGGCGAGCATCCGCGCGCCGCGCATCCGCTGCGCGGGCCCGGCGGCGATCGCGGCGGCCGGAAGGTGGGGACGGACCGCGTCCGGGTGCACGCGGACGACCACCTGCCCGGCCACATGCCCCGGCAGGTTCTTCCGTGCTCCGAATCGAGGCGTGCTCATCCCCCGGGGCGCATTCAACACCGCCCGCCGCCGTGGTGCAAGCACCCGAGAACGGGGACGGCCGGTGCTATAACCGGCGGCCATGGGCCACGCACGCCTCGCCGCCGCGGTGATCGCGGCGCTCCTCGCGCTTCCGGCCGCCGCCCAGGCGGCCACCGTCTCGCTCACTCCCGGTGACGAGGAGGAGCCGCCCACCCTGACCTACGACGCGGGCGCGGGCGAGCAGAACAAGCTCGAGGTGAAGGTCACCGGCGCGAGCGCCGAGGTGAACGACCCCGGCGCGGACTCGATCGTCGTGGGGCAGAACTGCCAGGCGCAGGGCGCGAAGAAGGCCACCTGCAGCCTTCCGAGCGCCACCGCGAGGATCCTCCGCGTGGTCGCGACCCTGCGCGACGGCAACGACACGTCCGACCTCTCCGGGGCCTCGGGCGACATCGACGGGGGGCCCGGCAACGACAACCTGCGCGGCGGCGAGCTCGTCGACGTCCTGCGCGGCGCGGGCGGCGGCGACACCCTGCGCGGCATGGCGGGCGGCGACACGCTCTCGGACGGCGACACGACGGGCAGCGCCAACAAGGACACCCTCGACGGCGGCGCCGACGCCGACTTCGTCGAGTACAGCGCCCGCACGGCCACCGTGACGGTGGACCTGGCCGACAACGCCGGCGACGGCGAGCAGGGCGAGAACGACGACATCTCGAACGTCGAGAACGTGACCGGCGGCCAGGCCGCCGACACGATCCGCGGCGACGCCGGCACGAACATCCTCCAGGGCCTCGCGGGCGACGACACCGTGGACGGCCGCGCCGGCAACGACTACCTCGGCGGCTCCGACGGCGGGGACACGCTGGTGGGCGGCCCGGGCACCGACGACCTGGAGAGCGGCAACGGCGACGACACGCTGCGCCTCGACAACCCGATCGGCGAGTACGATCGCCTGATCACCTGCGGCGCGGGCAAGGACACGCTCGTGGGGCTGACCGCGAAGCCCAGCATCGCGATCTCGTGCGAGGTGGGCGACCTCGGCTTCACTTTCGTCATCGGGCTGAAGCCGAAGAAGGTCACGAGGACCGACGTGACGCTGAAGATCCCGTGCCCGGACCTCTACCGCGCGAGCGGCCGCTGCAAGGGCTCGGTGGTGGTGGAGCCGACCGGCGCGTACGCGCGGTCGGAGGCCGTGCGCAAGCAGCAGCGCTACGGCGCGCGCAGCTTCGAGATCGAGGGGTCGAGCGAGAAGGTCCGGATCCCGCTGAACGCGGCCGGGCGCAGGCAGCTCCGCAAGTCGGCGTTCAAGCTCCAGTTCACGATCAACCTCAAGGAGAGCGCGACCAAGACGAAGCGCCGCTTCGAGTGGACCTCGTACCTGGTGCGGTCGTTCCTGTAGTGCGCTAGGCGGCGGTCCGCTCGCGGAAGCGAGCGCGGCGCTTCTCCGCCTCGACCTCGCGGTCCTTCGGCGGGGCCGCGGTGGTCAGCTCGCCGAGCAGCTTCGCGGTCGCGGCGGCGACCTCGTCCACGGCCCGGTCGAACGCCTCCGCGTTCGCCTGCGACGGCTTGTTGAAGCCGCTGATCTTGCGCACGTACTGGAGCGCCGCGTCGCGCATCTCGTCCTCGGTGGCGGGCGGCTCGAAGTTGTAGAGCGGCCTGATGTTTCTGCACATGCGGTCAGCCTAGCCGCCGCGGGCGGTCAGGGCCCGCTGAAGCCCACGCCGCGCTGCTCGGTGTCGAGCCGCACGTAGACGACCTGGGCGAGGTCGATCAGCACCTCGGAGTCCTCGCTGTCGAGCTTGTGCCAGCGCTCGCTGCGGTCGGACTCGAGCGCCTCGCGCAGGCCGCGGTACTCGGGCTCGGTCAGCCGCACGGCGAACGCCTGGCCGCCCGAGAAGCCGATGTCCACCCGGCGTGGCTTGCCCGAGGCCTCCATCAGTGGGCCGGCTCCACCAGCTCGGTCAGCACGCCGCCGGTGGCCTTGGGGTGCAGGAACGCCACCCGGCTGCCGCGGATCCCGCGGCGCGGCTCCTTGTCGATCAGGCGCAGCCCCGCCTCGCGCACGCTGGCCAGCGCGGCCTCGATGTCGTCACAGGCGTAGGCCACGTGGTGCATGCCCGGGCCGTTCTTGGCCAGGAACTTCGCCACGCCCGAGTCGTCGTCGAGCGGCGAGATCAGCTCCACGTGCCCCTCGCCGACCTCGAACAGCATCGCCTCGACGCCCAGGTCCTCGACGGTCTCGCGATGCTGCTCGGGCATCTGGAAGCTGTCGCGGTAGAGGTCCGCGGCCTCGTCGAGGTCGCTGACGACTACGCCGATGTGGTCGATCCGCCCGAACAGCACGGGCGGGGAGTCTACGCACGGCCCAAAAAAGGGGTCTGACCCCTTTTTTACAGTCCTGTAACGCTAGGCCGCGTCGGGCGGGCTGGGCGGAGCGGGATGGTCGTCCAGGCGCTCGCTGGCGGCCAGGCGCGGGGCGCCGGGCTCCAGCTCGCGGACCACGCCGCTGCCGTCCCGCTCGGGCTCGGAGACGTCGTGAGCCTCGGTCAGGCGCCCCTCGTGGTGCTCCTGCACCAGCCGCTCGATGTCGTCGCGCTCGAGCACCTCCTGGTTGAGCAGGTGCTCGGCGAACGCGTTCAGCAGCGGGCGGTTGGCGATGATCAGGTCGCGGGCGCGGCGGAAGGCCTGGTCGGTCAGCTCCTGCTGCTCCTCGTCGACGATGCGGCGGCTGGCCTCGGAGACCGAGTAGTCGTCCACCGGCAGGCGGCGCGACGTGATCGTGGTGCCCATGCCGTAGTCGGTGACCATCGAGCGGCTGACGGCGTAGACCTTCTCGAGGTCGTTGGCGGCGCCGGTGGTGATCGAGCCGAACACGATCGACTCGGCCACGCGGCCGGCCAGGCCCACGACCATCCAGTCGAGCATCTCCTCGCGCGACTTCAGGTAGCGGTCCTCGGACGGCAGGTGCAGCGTGTAGCCGAGCGCCTTGCCGCGCGGGATGATCGAGATGCGGTGCGTCTTCTCCTGGGAGTCGAGCAGCTCCGCGGCCAGCGCGTGCCCGGCCTCGTGGTAGGCGATCACGCGCTTCTCGTGGTCGTTCATGACCTTGCGCGACTCCATGCCGGCCACGACGCGCTCGAGCGCGGCGTCGAAGTCCTCCATCACGATGTGGTCGCGGTGCTTGCGGCCGGCGAAGATCGCGGCCTCGTTGCAGATGTTGGCCAGCTCGGCGCCGGACAGGCCGCTGGTCTGGCGGGCGACCAGCTCGAAGTCCACGCCGCGGATCGGCTTGTTGGCGGTGTGCACCTTGAGAATCTCCATACGGCCCTTGAGGTCGGGCGGGGAGACGAGGATCTGGCGGTCGAAGCGGCCCGGGCGCAGCAGCGCGGGGTCGAGCTTCTCGAGCAGGTTCGAGGCGGCGATCACGACCAGGTCGTCGCTCTTGCCGAAGCCGTCCATCTCGACCAGGAGCTGGTTGAGCGTCTGGTCCTTCTCGCCCGAGATGTCCTTGCCGCGGGTGGCCCCGACGGCGTCGAGCTCGTCGATGAAGATGATCGCGGGGGCGGCCTTGCGGGCCGTGCGGAACAGGCGCCGGATGCGCGCGGCGCCGAGGCCGGCGAACATCTCCACGAACGAGGAGGCCGACTGGGCGAAGAACTGGGCCTTGGCCTCGTTGGCGGCGGCCTTCGCGAGCAGCGTCTTGCCGGTGCCGGGCGGGCCGTGCAGCAGGATGCCCTTCGGCACGCGCGCGCCGAGCTTCTTGAAGCGCTTGGGGTCGCGAAGGAAGTCCACGACCTCGCGCAGCTCGGCCTTGGCCTCGTCGGCGCCGGCCACGTCCTCCCAGCGGATGGACTGGCCGGTGTCGGGCTTGATCTCCTGCGGCTTCGTGCGGGGCATGAAGCGCATGGTCATGCCGAGCACGACCACGATCAGGCCCATGAAGATCAGCGGCATCCAGGTGAGGAGCCAGGTCTTGACGTTGTCGAAGAAGCTCGGGCCCTTCACCTCGGGGCCGGCGCCGGGGGCCGCGTCGGCCGGCTTCTTGGGGTCGCGCGGGTCGGCGGCGAAGCGCTCGGTGACCTTCTTGCCGTTCTGCTCGCGGATGACGTCGTTGCCGGGGCTGGCATCCGACCTCTTGATGGCCTCGCCGAGCGAGGAGACCCGTACATCGCAGCCCTTCGCGGGCACGACGCAGAAGCTCTTCGCCGCGGCGGTGGCCGGCAGCGCGAGCGCGAGCACGGCCAGGAGGGCCGTGACGGCGTACAGGAGGGGACGACGCATCTGCGTCCCTATCGGCGCGATGGGGCCTCGGGCTTTAGCCCGCGGGCTGGGGCTGCGCGCCGCCTTCCACGCGCAGGATCTCGTCCAGCGCCGCGCGGCCCACCTCGAGCTGCTCCGGGGTGGGCTCGCGGGTGCCCACCGCGCGCTGGAGCTCGTGCCCCGGGCGCCGCAGCCAGCGGGTCACGCGGGAGTCCGGGTGGCGCTCGGCCCAGCCGAACAGCTCGATGGCGAAGGCCATGCTCCCCAGGGCCACGGCGCTGTCCGCCGCGGGGCCGCGCAGGCCGGCGCGCCGGACGGCCACGTTGCCGGCCACGGCGGAGGCGAGCATCGGGGCGACCAGGTTGGACCCGCAGCGGTCGTGCTCCTTCTCAGCGGCGGCCGCGTCCTCGTCCTGCTCGTAGGCGGCGATCGCCTTGTGCTCGACCCCGTGG
>JALZEZ010000422.1 GCA_030861775.1 Actinomycetota bacterium | reverse complement strand
GCCTCCACCCGTACGCGCACCGGTCCCGCGGCGGCCGTGCGCGGCAGCGGGCGGCGGTCGGGCGTGCAGACGCCGCGCTCGGCCAGGCACAGCGTCTGGATCATCGTCTCGTTGTGCTGGTGCTCGTGGCGGACGACCATGTCCCAGACGAAGCCGCCGGAGTTGAGCCGGTCGCCGGGGTCGCTCAGGTCGGCGCGCTCCAGCACCCGCAGCGAGCGCTCGCGCACCGCGTCCATGTACGCGCGGGCCTCGCGGGCGCGCAGGTAGGGGAGGTCGCCGCGGGCCGGGCGCGGGGTCTCGGTCGCGTCGTAGACCTCCCACAGCTCGGGGCGCAGCGGCTCTAGCCCGCCGGCCTGCTGGCCGAGCCACAGGTCCTCGAAGGCGGCGATGTGGCCCAGGTCCCAGGCGAGCGGGCTCATCAGGGGGTCGTGAACCCGGTCCACCTCCTGCTCGTCGACCCGCTCTATCAGCGCCAGCGTCCGCTCGCGCGCCTCCGCGAGCAGGGCCGCGATTCCCCGCTTGTCCAGCGGCTCGACCCCTCCGAGGGGCGGTGTTTGGATTGCGGTCGAGGACAACGGTCCATCCTTCCCTACGCCCCAGCCGCCGTTACGGACGTCCCAGCGCGCGCGGTGCGAGGGGGGATCACGGGCAACCCTAACGGTTCGTTGAGATAGGGTCCCCGGCCGGGCCGGGGGAGAGGGAGAGATGCCGCACCTATTCAGGACGCAGCCAGTCGCGCTCAAGGTGGTCCTCGCGGGGATCGTCCCCGCGCTCTTCGGCGCCGTCACGGGGTGGGCGCTCGGCGCCGACGAGATCGCGTACACCGTGCTCGCGCTGTCCGGCATCGCCGGCGGCTACTTCGCCGGGCTGGAGCACGACGACCCGAAGGCCGGCGCCCTGCGCGGGCTCGTCGGCGGCACGCTCTTCGGCGCGTTCATCCTGCTCACGAACGAGCTCATCGGCGAGAAGCCGGAGGCGGAGCTGCTCGAGCCGCACATCATCCTGGTCGGCTTCACGGCCGGCTTCGGCGTGCTGCTCGGTGTGCTCGGCGCGCGGCGGCGGCGCAGGCGCGAGGCCGAGGGGCCGGGGCCGGGCGTGGACTTCAAGCGACTGCACTGGGCCGAGTTCGTGGGCTTCGGGGGCGTGGGCATCCTGCTCGCCTCGATGTTCCTGCCGTGGTTCTCCACGAGCTGCGAGCGGATCGGGCCGGCCACGCCGGACGGCTGCAACCCCAACTCGATCCTGAACGGCAAGCGGGGCGAGTTCAACGCCTTCGAGACGTTCGCGATCATGGACGTCCTGCTCGTGATGGCCTGCATCGCGCCGTTCGTCCTGGCCTACCTGGTGGTCCGGCAGTCGGAGCTCTCGTGGCGCCCGGGCGAGATCACGATGATCGTGGGCATGACCGCCGCGGCGCTGATCTGGCTGAACGGGATCATCCTCGGGCGGCCGGGCGACAGCGTCGACATCGGCATCGAGCCCGGCTACTGGGTCGGGCTCGTCGGCGCGAACATGATCCTCGCCGGCGGACTGGTCCGGCAGGCGCTCGGCGGGCGCACGCGCAAGCCGCCGGGCACGCTCTGAGCGATGCCTGACCCCACGGGCTCACGCCCCGACCGCAACCTGGCCATGGAGCTGGTCAGGGTCACCGAGTACGGCGCGCTGGCCGCGGCGCGCTGGGTCGGGCTGGGGGAGAAGGAGAAGGCCGACGGCGCGGCGGTGGACGCCATGCGGCTGATGCTCGACACCGTGCGGATGGACGGCGTGGTCGTGATCGGCGAGGGCGAGAAGGACGAGGCCCCGATGCTCTACAACGGCGAGCAGATCGGCGACGGCTCGCCGCCGCAGGTGGACATCGCGGTCGACCCGCTGGAGGGCACGACCCTCGCCGCCGAGGGCTCGCCGCGCGCGCTGGCCGTGATGGCGCTGTCGGAGCGCGGCACGATGTTCAACCCGGGGCCGGCGGTCTACATGATGAAGATCGCCGCCCAGCCGGCCTTCGCGCACCTGCTCGACCTGGACCGGCCGCTGACCGAGACCCTCGACCTCGTCGCCCAGGAGAAGGGCACCTCGGTGCGCGACGTGACGGTGATGATGCTGAAGCGCGACCGCCACAACGACGCCGTGGCCGAGATCCGCAGGGCCGGGGCGCGGATCCGGTTCATCTCGCACGGCGACGTGTCGGCCTCGCTGCTCGCGGTCCAGAAGGAGTCGCCGATCGACCTGCTGTGGGGGATCGGCGGCACGCCGGAGGGCGTCATCTCGGCCGCCGCGATCAAGTGCCTGGGCGGGCAGATGCTGGGCCGCCTGTGGCCGCGCGACGACGAGGAGCGCCGGGCCGTGGTCGACTTCGGGCTCGACATCGACGAGGTGCTCGACGTGAACCGGCTGGTCGGCGGCGACGACGTCTTCTTCGCCGCCACCGGCGTGACCGACGGCGACGTGCTCGACGGCGTCCACTACACGGCCACCGGCGCGACGACCGAGTCGCTCGTGATGCGCACCCGCTCGGGGACCGTGCGGCGGGTCTACGCCACGCACGATCGCGCGAAGCTGCGCGAGATCTCTGGGGAGCGGGTCGGCTAGGCGACCTGCTCGGAGCGGGCCGCCTCCTCGGCGGCGCGCGCTTCGTCCACGTCCCCTCGCGCCAGCGCCTCGCGCGCCTGCTGTCGCAGCGAGCCCACCACCGACTCGGGCAGCTCCAGCCGGGCCAGCGAGCGGAGGAACGCGTTGGTCACGATCACGTGGATGCGGAGCTGGGTCTGGGCGTAGATCCAGGCGCCGATCTTGCGCAGGCGGCTCGGCAGCCAGCTCTGGGCGATCGCCGGGTAGAAGTTCGCCACCTCCGAGCTGACGCGCGCCGTGATTGGGTCCTGCCCGTCGTCGCGCTCGGGGCGCTCCACGCAGATGCGGAGGAAGCCCTTGTTGCGGCCCCGGGGTGCCACGAGGATGCCCGTCTCGATCCGCCAGGTGACCGAGCCGCGGTGGGCGAGGGTCTCGTACTCGGGCGCGCGGAAGGTGAGCAGCCGCAGCGGGCGGCGGAGCAGCACGACCTCGCGACCGCGCGGCGTGTAGAGGACGCGGATCAGCCCGAGCGTGAAGCGGCTGAGGAAGACCCAGTAGGTGCGCGCGAGGCGCTCGAGGTACTCGGCGCTCCAGATCTTGTCCAGCTCGGCCCGGGGGAGGGTCACGTCCGCGACCTGCTTGGTGGTGACGCTGCCGTCCTCGGTCGAGGAGCCCTGCGGGGTGGCGACGATGGTCACGCG
>JALZEZ010000164.1 GCA_030861775.1 Actinomycetota bacterium | reverse complement strand
GCCCTCAGCGACGAGACGCAGACGCTCGCCACCCCACTGGAGACGCTGGTCCGGCGCCGCGGCAAGCGCTTCCCCATGGGCCGGTTCTTCGAGCTGATTGCCGAGCATCGCCCGGCGGGCATGGTCGTGGGGCTGCCGCTCGCCTGGCTGATCCTGCGCCAGGGGCCCGGCCGCCTCCGCGCCGCGCTGGGCGTGGGCGCCGCCGGCCTGGCGACCGCCGGACCGCCGCTCGTGTGGCGCTGGATCGAGCTCGGCAACCCGGTCCTCCCCACCTACAACGACGTCTTCAAGAGCGACCTCTGGCCGACGGGCGAGCGCACCACCTACGGCTTCCCGCTGGTGGACGAGCAGGGCGGCTCGCCCGCGGTCGACCTCGTGGTGCGCAGCGCGACGGACACGATCCAGCTCCACCAGGCGTCCCCGGACGGGGCGTTCGGGCTGCTGGTCGGGATCGCCGCGCTCGGGGTGGTGCTCGGGTGGGCGCGCGCCGGTCGGGACCGGGACCGGGACCGGGACCGGGACCGGGGGATGCTCGTCCTCTGGGGCGGTCTGCTGGTGGCGGCCGTCTGGTGGTGGATGCAGTTCCGCTACCTGCGCTTCCTCGCCCCGATCGCGGCGCTGGCCGCGATCGTGCTCGCCTGGAGCCCGGGCGCGGCGAGACCATGGGGGCTCGCCGATCGCCTGGCGCCGGTGGCGGTCGCCGTGGCCGTGGCGCTCTTCGTCCCGAGCACGATCGCCCAGTACTGGAACGTGCCGGACCGCGAGCTCCCGCTCGACGCCGCGCTGCGGCAGCAGGACGACTACGACTACGAGCTGGCCTCGATGCCCGAGCGCGAGGCCGTCGCGGTGTTCGACCGCCTCTCCCCACCGGGCACGCTGGCGATCTCCGAGGCGCCCCAGCGCGCCTGGCTGACCGGGGGTCGCGACCTCTCGCCCGGCTGGGAGGTCGCCGAGCGCCTCGAGGCCGCCGCCGCGCCGCCGCCTACGCGGCCGCCGCTCGAGCGCCTCCGGGGGCTCGGCGTGACCTGGGTGGTCGCGCGCCAGGGCGACAAGCCGTTCAACCTGCCCTTCGTCGGGCCGCCCACCAGGCGCCACTCCGAGGTGCTCTGGGCCGGCCGCGGCTGGCTCGTCGCCGGGCTGACCGAGCGCCCGCGCGAGCCGCGGCCGCGCGACCCGGGGGCCATCCGCGTCGAGCGCCTCGACACGTCGACCGCTTACACCGTGCCGGCCTGCCCCGGGCAGCTACTGACGGTGGACGTGCGCAGCAGCGGCAGCATCGATAAGAAGATCCCGATCGAGTTCGATCTCGGCACGCCGAGCGCGGCGATGCGGATCGAGGTGTTCGCGAGCGTGGCCGAGCGACTCTTCGCCACGGTGCCGGCCGGCGCGCGCAGCGCGAAGGTCACCGTGCAGGACGTGAAGGGGACGTCCGTGAGGCCGCTGCGCTTCGGCGCGCTGGGGGCCTGCGGCTAGAGGCCGGCGGCGCCGCGGGCGCCGCCCTCGGCGTACTCGCCGGACTCCCAGTCCGCCTGCGAGCCGATTGCGGCGCTCTTGATCACCTTGAGCGAGAGCAGCGCGCACTTCATGCGGGTGGCGGAGATGTCGATCCCCAGCAGCTCGAGGATCGCCGCCTTGTCGAGCTTGCGCAGCTCCTCCACGCTCATCCCTTTGATCTCGTCGGAGATCATCGAGGCCGAGGCCTGGCTGATCGCGCAGCCCTGGCCCGAGAAGCGCACCGTGTCCACCCGGCCGTCGTCGCCGAGCTTGAGCTGGACCTTCAGCTCGTCGCCGCAGAGCGGGTTGGTGTCCTCGAACTCGAGGTCGGCGTCGTCGAGCTCCCCGAAGTTGTGCGGGTGCTTGTAGTGGTCGAGGATGGCCTCCCTGTAGAGGGCGTCCATCAGGCGAACACCCTCCGCACCTCGTGCAGGCCGTCGATCAGGCGATCGACGTCGGCCCTGCTGTTGTGCACACCGAAGCTGGCCCGCGAGGTGGCCGGCACGCCGAGCTTGCGCATCAGCGGCTGGGTGCAGTGGTGGCCGGCGCGGACGCAGACGCCGTCGCGGCCGAGGATCTCCGCCACGTCGTGCGGGTGCACGCCCTCGAGCGCGAACGAGATGGCCGGGCCGCGCGGCAGCTCCCGCGGGCCGTAGACGCTCAGGCCGGGCACCTCGGCGAGGCGCTCGAGCGCGTAGGCCGTGAGGTCGGACTCGTGCGCGCCGACTGCGTCGAGGCCGATCCCGTCCAGCCAGTCGAGCGCGGCCGCGAGGCCGACCGCCTCCGCGAACGGCGTGGTGCCGGCCTCGAACTTCCACGGAAGCTGGTTCCAGGTGGTCTCGTGGAAGTCCACCCGGCTGATCATGTCGCCGCCGGTGAGGAACGGCGGCATCGCCTCGAGCAGCTCGCGCTTGCCGTACAGCACTCCGATGCCGGTCGGGCCGTAGACCTTGTGGCCGGTGAAGCCGTAGAAGTCGGCGCCGATGCGCTTCACGTCGAGCGCGAAGTGCGGGGCGGCCTGGGCGCCGTCCACCAGCACGCGCGCGCCCATGCGGTGGGCGCGGGCGACGATCGTCTCGACGTCGTTGATCGTGCCGAGCGTGTTCGACACGTGGACCACGCACACGAGCTTCGGCGAGCGGGCCAGCTCGCGGTCGAGCGCGTCCATGTCGAGCCGGCCGCCGGGCGTGACCGGCACGTAGCGCAGCTCGGCGCCGCGCTCGGCGCAGAGCTGCTGCCAGGGCACGATGTTCGAGTGGTGCTCCATCTCGGTGATCAGCACCGAGTCGCCGGGGCCGACGTTCGAGCGGCCCCAGGAGTAGGCCACGAGGTTGATCGCCTCGGTCACGTTCTTCGTGAAGACGACCTCCTCGTACGCCGCGCCGATGTGGCGGGCGACGGTGTGGCGGGCGCCCTCGAAGGCCTCCGTGGACTCCTGCGCCAGCGGGTAGACGCCGCGGTGGATGTTCGCGTTGTGCTCGGCCAGCGCGGAGTGCAGCGCGTCGAGCACCGCCCGCGGCTTCTGCGCGGTGGCGGCGCTGTCGAGGTAGACGAGCGGCTCGCGGCGCAGGATCGGGAACTGCTCGGCGATCGCCTCGACGTCGAGCGCACGGGTGGCCGCCTCGGTCGTCACGCCGCCGCGGCCTCCACCTCTTCGCGGATCCAGCCGTAGCCCCGCTCCTCGAGCAGCCCGACCAGCTCCGGCCCGCCCTCCTTGACGATCCGGCCCTCGAACAGGACGTGCACGAAGTCCGGCTGGACCATGTGCAGGATGCGCTGGTAGTGGGTGATGATCAGGACGCCCATGCCGGCGTTCTGCGCCTTGAGCGCGTTGACGCCGTTGGCGACGATGCGCAGGGCGTCGATGTCGAGCCCGGAGTCGGTCTCGTCGAGCACCGCGATGCGCGGCTCCTGGAGCGCGAGCTGGAGGATCTCCATCCGCTTCTTCTCACCGCCCGAGAAGCCCTCGTTCAGGTAGCGCGAGGCGAACTCGCGCGGCACCTCGACCAGCTTCATCGCCTCCTCGACGGTGCGGCGGAAGTCCTTCAGGCTGACCGGGTCCTCGCCCTGCTCCTCGCGGTGCGCGTTCATCACGGTCCTGAGGTACTTCGTGACGGTGACGCCGGGGACCGCGACGGGGTACTGGAAGGCCATGAACAGGCCCATCCGGGCGCGCTCGTCCGGCTCGGCCTCGGTCACGTCCTCGCCGTCGAGCAGGATCTGGCCCTCGGTCAGCTCGAGGTTCGGGTGTCCCATGATCGCGTTGGCGAGCGTGGACTTGCCGGACCCGTTCGGGCCCATCATCGCGTGCACCTGCCCGCCGCGGACGGTCAGGTCGAGCCCCTTGAGGATCTCCCTGTCGCCGGCTCTCACGTGGAGGTTCTTGATCTCGAGGTCCGCCAATTCGGTCTCAGTCCTTCCTGTTTCGGTCGTGTCGGGGAGGGCCGCGCTAGGCCACGACGGCCGGGCTGGGCGCATGGCGGGCCTCGAACTCGACGAGCTCGGCGAGCGTCGTCCCCTGGAGCGCGCGCACGATCCCGCTCTGCACGCGCATCCAGAGCAGGCGCGTGGAGCAGCCGTGGGCGCGCTCGCCCTCGTGGGAGCACGCGACGCGCTCGGTCGGCACGGGCACCACGCACTCCATCGGGGCGATCGAGCCCTCGAGCGCGAGCACCACCTCGTCCATGGCGATCTCGCTCGCCGGCTTGGCCAGGCGGTAGCCGCCGTGGGCGCCGCGGCTCGCGGTGACGAGCCCGGCCCGCTTGAGGTCGGCGACCACGTGCTCGAGATAGGAGAGCGGGAGGCCCTCCGCCGCTGCAATGGCCTTGAGCGACGTGGGACCCTCCTCCGCCCGCCCCAGCACCACCATCAGGCGCACGCCGTACTCGGTCTTCGCGGAGAAGGTCACGATTTAAATCCTAGCAATGGGGTCGGATAAGCCCCTGGCGCGCTGCTGCTCGTCCGGACCGGGCTGTTGTGCTCCTCACCGAAGGAACTCCCGCAAGTTTGGAGGTTCTTCCCTAGCCATCGGGGGGGCCGGTCCGCGAAACTACCCCCCCAGGAGGGGGATAGAAATCTTGATCAAAGAGGAGACACTTGCGAGCGAGGACATTCGCTCGACTGGACGGCTCCAGCGGACCCTCAGCCCAAGCGACGAGCACCGGAAGCTGAGGGTCCTCCTCGTAGACGACGAGGACGTGGTCCACTGGGGCTTTCGGATGCTGTTGGGAGACGAGTCGTGGGTTGAGTCGTTCGCGGCTGCCCACAACCCGGGCCAGGCGGTGGAGCTCGCCAGCCGGCACGAACCGCACGTGGCGGTCGTGGACGTGCTGCTCCAGCGCGAGTCGGGGGTGAACGTCTGCAAGGCGATCCGTGAGGCGTCGCCGAGCACGCGCGTGCTGCTGATGTCGGGCCGCGACACGATCTCGTCGCAGTCCGCGCGGGCCGTGGGCGCGGCGGGCTTCGTGCCCAAGACCTGGGGCGCGCACGACCTGGTCGGCGCGACCCGCATGGTCGGGCTGGGCATGACCGTGTTCGCGAGCGAGGCGCCGCAGCCGCCGAACCCGCTCAGCCAGCGCGAGCGGGAGGTGCTCGAGATGCTCGCCGGCGGCGCGACCAACCGCGAGATCGCGGCGCGGCTGTTCCTCTCGCCGCATACGGTCAAGGACCACACCAGCGCGCTCTACAAGAAGATCAACGCGCGCAACCGCGCGGACGCGATCCTGCGTGCGCAGCGGATGGGGCTGATCGCCTAGCTAGAGGGGCGTCTCGGCGCCGCGCTTGTCGGACTGCGTGAGCGCGCGGCGCTCCAGGGCCCACCACAGCTCCAGCACGTCCTCGGTGCGGCGCAGGTTCGCGCCGGTGAGCTGCTGGAAGCGGTCGATGCGGTGGCGCAGCGTGTTCGGGTGGACGAACAGCGCCTTCGCGCTCTCCTCGATGCGCATGCCGCGCTCGAGGTAGACGCGGACGGTGGTCTCGAGGGTGGTGCCGAACTCGCCCAGCTCGTAGAGCGGCTCCAGGTAGCGCGCGATCAGACGGTCGCCGAGGTGCTCCTCGGCCAGCACGGCGGGCCGCAGCGACAGCTCGTCGATCGACACCACGCCCTCGCGGCCGAGCGCGGCCCCGGTCTCGAGCGCCCGTGTGGCGAGCTCGAAGGACTTGCCCAGGGCGGTGAGCTCGGTCTCCGGGCCGAGGCCGGCGATGGCCGGTGGGCTCACGTACGGCGGCTTCCTCACGATCGCGCACAGCTCGCCGTCGTCGAGGATGGTGGAGAGCACGGCGAAGTGGTCGTCCGAGCCGGTGGCGGCGATCGTGCGCTCGAGCGCGCCCATGTCGCTGCCCTCGCCGGCGCGGACCCGAAGCGCCATGTACTTCATGGTCGGGAGGAGGCCGAAGCCGGTGGCGCGACGGGCGACGTCGCCCGGGAGGAGCGGTCCCTGGAGCAGGGCGCGCACGAACCAGCTCCGGTCCTCGTCACCGCCGCCGTTCATCTCGAGCACGGCGGTGCGGTGCACGTCCGCGTCGCTGATCTGGATCGCGTCGGCCCACTCCCAGATCCGGTGCACGAGCTCGATCTGCGCGGACGCGTCGAGGCCGCGCTTGACGGCCGCCTCGCGCAGCAGCTCGCGGGCGCGGCGCATGGACACGCGGCGCCCGTGCAGCACGTGCTCGACCGTGAAGCCCATGCGTGCGAGGCGCGCGGCCGAGGCGGCCGACTCCGCGATCTCCTGCTCGTTCGGGAGCCGCCGTTCGGAGATGGCGGTGAGGGCGCGGCGGAGGTCCTTGCGGATGGCCTCGTACAGAAGGTCGAGCGGCATCCTCCGCGACTCGGGGATGTCGGTGAGGACCGCCTGGGCGATCTCGCTGGCGAACCGATCCTCGTCGCGACGGAGCGTGAGCATGCAGAACTCCGCCAGCGACGGGGCCTCATGCGGCTCGACCGTCCGCTGTGAAAATCTCTTCCCGCCGTTTGCGGGCGTTTCGTGGGTGGTTCGAGCGGTCGTGATGCTGCCTCTAAGTGTAGTGGAGTGGTTGCATATCGCTACCAGTTGGGTGCCGCCGGCCGGGGGTGGGGACCGCACGTTCGCCCGAGGCCGCTGCGTGCAGACCCCCAGGGCCTCTGAAGTCGGCCGACATCGGGCTCTGCGGCGCGGCCCCGACGGATGGTGGAGGGTGGCCCCGCCACCCGGGGGTGCGCGGGGGGTCGAGGGCTCTAGGCCGTCTCGCTCAGGCGCTTGGCCTGCTCGAGCCGGGTCATGAAGTCGTCGGCGACGTCGTGCACCTTCTCCGGGCCGCGCTCCTCGACCACGCGGCGGTGCTCGGCGGCCCGCACGCGGCGGGCGACGTGGGCCTCGACCGAGGCCAGCTCGGCCTCCTGGCCCGCGAGCGAGTTGCGTAGCTGCCGCTCGACCGCGATCTGGATGCGCAGCTCCTCCTCGATCGTGAGGCGGCGGCGGCGCTCGATCTCCAGGTCCTGCCGGGCCTGCTGGAGGTGCTCGTGGACGGCGACGAGCTTCTGCTCGGCCTCCGCCGCGACGCGCTCGTCGACGGTCGTGCCATTGCCGGCCGCGGCGGCGGCGCTGCTGCGCTCGCTCTCGAGCTCGGCCTGGAGCGCCTCGAGGGCGTTCGCCAGCTCTGTGCGCTCGCGCTCCCGCTCGTCGCGCTCGCGGTGGAGCTCGTCGGCGAGCTCGGTGCGCTCGCGCGTGCGGTTGGAGCGCTCGTCGGCCAGCTCGGCGCGCAGCGCGTCGGCCGCCGCCTCGCGCTCGGTGTTCTCGCGCTCGCGCTCCGCGCGCTCCTTCTCCAGCTCGGCGCGGAGCTCCTGGACGGTCGTCACGAGGTCCTCGGCCTCGCTGTCGGCGACCTGCGCCTCG
>JALZEZ010000421.1 GCA_030861775.1 Actinomycetota bacterium | reverse complement strand
GACCTGAAGGAGAAGCCGGCCGCGGCGATCTCGCGCGCCGCCGGCGCCGATCCGGCGCAGCCGAAGCGCGTGCTCGGCCTGCCCGCGCCGCGCGTGCTGAGCGCGGTGAAGGCGGCCTGGCGCATGGACCGCAAGCCGGCCAACGTGCTGCTGGTAGTGGACGTGTCGGGGTCGATGGTCGAGGAGAACCGGCTGGAGCGGGCCAAGGAGGGGCTCGAGGCGTTCCTGCGCGAGGTCTCGCCGAACGACCGGGTGGGGCTGACCACGTTCAACGACTCGATCCAGGAGCTGGTGCCGATCGCGCCGGTGCGCACGAACGCGCCGCGCCTGCGGGACACCATCGGCTCGCTGATCGCCGACGGCGGCACGGCCTTCCACGACGCGGCGATCCGCGGCCTCGAGGACGTGCAGGCGATGCGCGACCGTGAGCGCATCAACGCGGTGGTGCTGCTGACCGACGGCGAGGACACCGACTCGTCCGCCACGATCGAGCAGGCGGTGCGGCGGATGGAGGCGCAGGGCGACAGCGAGAACCGCGTGCGGGTGTTCACGATCGCCTACAGCGCGGCGGCCGAGGGTGCCGAGGACGCGCTGAAGCGGATCGCCGCCGGCTCCGGCGGCCAGGCCTACTCCGGCGACACCGACGACATCGAGCTCGTCTACCGGAGCATCTCGAGCTTCTTCTGATGGCTGCCGACCTCCAGCGGCCGCCCAGCCGGGGCGAGCTCAACCGGATGCTCGTCGGCAACGCGCTCACGAAGCCGTGGCCGAACGTGCTGCTCTCGGCCGGCCTGGCCGGCTTCGGGCTCCTGATCGGGATCGACCTGGTGTTCATCCTCCCGGTGGCGATCGTGCTGTGGCTGTCGCTGTCGGTGGTCACGTACTTCGACGCCGGCGAGGCGGAGGCGGTGGCGCAGCGCGAGCGGGCCAAGCGCCGCGGCGCGCTCGACGCCGGGCGGCGCACCGACATCCGCACCCTGGCCCTGCCGGTGGCGGGCCACCTCCAGCGCGTGCTCCAGCAGGAGGCGCACATCCGGGCCGCGATCGAGCGGGCCGAGCTGCCGTTCGGCGAGGTCACGTCGGAGGTGGACACCTTCGTCCGGGCCGCCGAGCGCACCGCCGGCCGCGCGCAGCTCCTGTACGAGTACCTGGCCGAGCAGGACCCGCGCCAGGTCGAGTACCGCTACCAGCAGGTGCAGGCCGCGGCCGACCCGTCCAAGAAGGCGCTGGCCGAGGCGCTCTGGACCCAGCTCCAGGCGATGCGCCGCGCCCAGCACGAGCTCGAGGCGTTCTACACCGAGATGGAGCGGATAGCCGTCGAGCTGGGCAACATCAGGGGCCAGCTCCTCTCGGTCTCCGCCGCCACCGAGGGGGCCTCCCAGCGCCAGCTCGCGAGCGACGTCCGCGACCTGCGCGAGCAGATGGGCGCTGTGGCCGAGGGCATGAACGAGGCGCTGGCGGAGACCAGCGCGGCGCCGGACACCCCGACCTAGACCGGCGGCTCGACCACGCCGAGGGGCGGCGCCTCGGGGAACAGCCGGACCAGGAGCTCGCTGAGCTTCTCGAAGTCGCTGCGGTTCTCGGTCGCCACGTCGAGGCCCCCGGCGAAGGCCGTGGCCGCGATCTGGATGTCGAGGAGCCAGGCGGCCTGCCGCATCGTCTTGCTGCGCTTCTCGCCCTTCCGCTCCGGTGGGGCGCCGGGAGAGGCGGCCCTCATGCGCCCGGCGACCACCGCGGCGCGCGCGTCGAGCGGCACGTCGACGATGTCGCCGCCGGCGACCAGACCCGTGAACCAGCCGAGCAGGTTGCGGAAGCGGGCGTCGGTCGCGGCCGCGCGCTCGTAGCCGTAGGCGACCTCCAGGATCGCCGGCGCGGCGATGCGCACGGGGTCGTCCGTGAGTGCGCGGGCGGCCACGTGCGCGGCCACCTCGCTTCCCGGCGAGAGCCGCGAGGCCACCGTCGTGTCCCAGGCCGCGGTCACGCGGCTCGCCTCCGGCGGGTCACGGGGTCAGTGCGGCGGGTCGAGCAGGTCCTCGCGGGCGTCCAGCACCGCCTCGCGAGCCTCTTCGAGGGAGGGAGGATCGCCGCTGCCCGCCTTGTCGGCGACCACGGCGTCCCAGCGCGCGTCGCGCCTGGCGGCGATCTCCTGCTCGCGCTCGTACTGGCGGGCGCCGCGCTCGGCCAGGCGGAGGATCGCGTCGTTGCGAGAGATGTGCAGGTCGCGAGCGAGGCGGTCGGCCGTCGCGGCGAGGTCCGGGGGAAGCCGGAGCGTGGTGCGCGGGCCGTCGCTCGCGGGCGCGCGCGAGGGCGGCGCGGGCGGGTCCTCGCCGTACGTGCGGCGCGCGACCTTCGCCGCCTCCCGGACCGCGTCGTCCTTCTTCCGGTGCACCGACATCACGCGCGAGCTGCCCTGGCGCTTCACGGCCCAGCCGCCGTCGGAGTGCTTCGCAACGTGGACGGTCTTCTTCATCGGCCGAGAGCGTAGCGCATCAACTGATGCGCTCTGGCGCTCAGCGCCCCAGGCGGGCAGCCAGCAGGGCCGGCAGGCCGCGCGGGCGCTTCGCGAGCTCGAGCGCCAGCGCCAGGCCGTCGAAGTACGCGATGCGCTCGGTGACGAGGCCGTCCCGCAGGGTGATCCGGTCGACCACGTCCCACGCGAGCGGGCGGCCGCCGAACGTGGCGGAGAGCGTGAAGTCGATGTAGAGGAACTCGCCGGCGGTGGACCAGCGGTGGACGGTCGCGCGCAGGTCGGGCATGAACCGGAGCGTGCGCGCGAACTCCGCGCGTGCCCGGTCCCGGCCGACCGTGCGCGGGCTGAGCGGCTGGATGAGCACGCCGTCCTCGGCCAGCAGGGCCACCAGACCGTCCGGGCTCGGCGCGGCCCAGGCGGTCGCGAAGGCCTCGACGAACTCGGCGGCGGCGCGCTCGTCCATCGCCGGCGATCGTACGTCCGCGCCCGCCGGGGTTGTGCGGAGGCGCTCACAGTGAAAGGGTGCGGGGCTCAACGACGAAGGGGAGGACCCGCATGGCCGACAGCGTGTATCGCGTCACCGAGGTGATCGGCGTCAGCAGCGACTCGTGGGAGGACGCCGCGCGCAACGCGGTCGAGACCGCCGCGAAGAGCGTGCGCGACCTGCGTATCGCGGAGGTCCTGAGGCAGGACGTCGCGATCGAGGACGGCAAGGTGGCGGCCTATCGCATCCGTCTCGCGATCTCGTTCAAGTACGAGTCCGGCGAGTAGCCGGGGCTAGCGGCCGAGCTCCTCGCGCAGCC
>JALZEZ010000420.1 GCA_030861775.1 Actinomycetota bacterium | reverse complement strand
GGCTCGGCGGGACCAAGACCCTCCAGGACCTGTTCACGGACCGCAAGGTGCCGCGGGCCGAGCGCGTGCTCGTGCCGGTGGTGGAGGCCGGGGGCGAGATCGCCTGGGTCGCCGGCCTGGCCGTGGACGAGCGCTTCCGCGCGGAGGGCTCGGGCGCGGTTGCCGTCAGTGCCCGTAGGATCGCCCCGTGAGCGATCCGATCGGCGAGATCCTGGTGGAGGAGGAGCGCCTCGCGGAGCGCGTCCGCGAGCTGGGGCGGGAGGTCTCGCGCGACTACGAGGGCCGCGACCTGCTGCTCGTCGGGGTGCTGAAGGGCGCCGTCTTCTTCCTCTCGGACTTCATGCGCAGCCTGGATGTCCCCTGCGAGGTGGACTTCATGGCGGTCGCCTCCTACGGCTCCTCGACCGACTCCTCCGGCGTGGTCCGGATCCTCAAGGACCTCGACGTCTCGATCGAGGGCCGTGACGTCCTGATCGTCGAGGACATCGTGGACTCCGGCCTGACGCTGTCCTACCTGCTGCGCACGATGCGCGCCCGCGACCCGGCCTCGCTCGAGGTGTGCGCCCTGCTGACCAAGCCCGAGCGCCGCAAGGTGGACCTGCCGATTCGCTACACCGGCTTCGAGATCCCCAACCGGTTCGTGATCGGGTACGGCCTCGACTACGGCGAGAGGTACCGCAACCTGCCGTACGTGGCCGTTTTGAACAGCCCTTGAATGATCCGGTTTAGGCTGCTCTACGCACTGCCGAAAAGCAGAAAAACCCTCCAACTACCCCTGCTACGCTGCGTCGTTACTCCGTGTAGGGGAACTTTTCCCGACCTGGAAACAAGAGGCCTGTGAGCCGATTCTTCAAGAGCGCCGCCTTCCCGATCCTCATCGTCGTGGTGCTGGCGTTCTTCGCGCAGAAGCTCATCAGCCCCGGTGAGCCCAAGAAGACGCCGAACTACGGCGAGTTCGTCACCCAGGTCAACGCCGGCGACGTCAAGTCGGCCACGCTGAACACGAAGGACAACACGATCGACTTCACGTCGACGGCCGGCGGCAAGCAGCAGAAGTTCAGCACCGCCTACCCGGACAACACCGAGCAGAGCCTGGTCAACACGCTGCTCTCGAAGAACGTCGAGGTGGACGTCAAGGGCAAGGGCGGTGGTGGCTGGCTCTCGGTGCTCACCTACGTCCTGCCGTTTGTGATCTTCCTGATCTTCTGGCTGTTCATCATCAACCAGATGCAGGGGGGCGGCTCGAAGGTCATGTCCTTCGGCAAGTCGCGCGCGAAGCGGATGTCGGTGGACTCGCCGAAGATCACCTTCCGCGACGTGGCCGGAGTGGACGAGGCCGTCGAGGAGCTCCACGAGATCAAGGAGTTCCTGGAGAACCCCAAGAAGTTCCAGGCGCTGGGCGCCCGGATCCCGAAGGGCGTGCTGCTCTACGGCCCGCCCGGCACCGGCAAGACGCTGCTGGCCCGGGCCGTGGCCGGCGAGGCGGGCGTGCCGTTCTTCTCGATCTCCGGGTCGGACTTCGTCGAGATGTTCGTGGGCGTGGGCGCCAGCCGCGTGCGCGACCTCTTCGAGCAGGCCAAGCAGAACAGTCCCTGCATCATCTTCATGGACGAGATCGACGCCGTCGGCCGTCACCGCGGCGCCGGCCTCGGCGGCGGCCACGACGAGCGCGAGCAGACGCTCAACCAGCTCCTCGTCGAGATGGACGGCTTCGAGATGAAGGACAACATCATCCTCATCGCCGCCACCAACCGGCCGGACATCCTCGACCCCGCGCTGCTGCGCCCCGGCCGCTTCGACCGCCAGATCGTGGTCGACCGCCCCGACCGCAAGGGCCGGGCCAAGATCCTCGAGGTCCACACGCGCGGCAAGCCGCTCTCGCGCGAGATCGACCTGGACAACCTCGCCGCCCAGACCCCGGGCTTCACCGGCGCCGACCTCTCCAACCTCGTGAACGAGGCCGCCCTGCTCGCCGCCCGCACGGGCAAGCGGGAGATCGATCACACGCACCTCGAGGAGGGGATCATGCGCGTGATCGCGGGGCCGGAGAAGAAGACCCGCGTGATGAGCGAGAAGGAGCGCCGCGTCACGGCCTTCCACGAGATGGGCCACGCGATCGTCGCCCACTACCTGGAGAACACCGACCCGGTCCACAAGATCTCGGTGATCTCGCGCGGACAGGCGCTCGGCTACACGATCTCGCTGCCCACCGAGGACAAGTTCCTGACCACCCGGGCGGAGCTGTCGGACACGATGGCGATGACGCTCGGCGGCCGGGCCGCGGAGGAGATCGTCTTCGGCGAGGTCACCACCGGCGCCTCCAACGACCTCGAGAAGGTGACCGCCACCGCCAAGCAGATGGTCATGCGCTTCGGCATGTCCGAGAAGCTCGGCCCGCGCGTGTTCGGCCACGACCACGGCCAGCCCTTCCTCGGCCGCGAGTTCAGCTCCGAGCCGGACTACTCCGACGACGTGGCCCGCGAGATCGACGGCGAGATCCGCCGCATCGTCGAGGAGGCGCACCAGGTGGCGCGCGACATCCTCGAGAACCACCGCCAGCAGCTCGACTACACGAGCGACGTGCTGCTGCGCCGCGAGACGATCGAGCGCGAGGAGTTCATCCAGCTCCTCGACGGCAAGAACGAGGAAGAGGTGTTCGGCCGCGACGAGCCGGTCGTGCCGCAGCCCTCGCTCCCCTCCGGGCCCGAGGCCCCCGCCCGCCGGCCGGAGCCGCGTCCGCAGCCGCTGCCGCGGCCCGGCCTCGCCGGCGGCACCGCCGAGATGCGGCGCGACCCGAGCTAGCGCTCGGGCAGCAGCACGCCGAGCAGGTCGCCGATCGTGCGATCCTCCGCGAGCGCGCGCTCGAGCGGGCGTTCCGCGTGGACCTCGTAGAAGTTGCGCCGCCCGGTCCGGTGGCGCGTGAGGTAGCCGTCCTCCTCCAGCTCGCACACGATCCGGTGGATCGCGCGGTCGGTCAGATCGAGCGCGGCGGCGACGTCGCGGAGCCGGATTCCGGGGTCGTTCGCGATCAGGCTGAGCACGCTCGCGTGGTTGGTCAGTACGTGGCAGGTCACGTGCCGACCGTACCCCTTCGCGCCTGATAGTTCAAGTAGTTGACATGAAAAATCTGTCACCTATGCTCGGCGGCATGACTTCACGAAGCCGCCTCTTCACCCTCCTGTCCGCCTTCCTCGTCCTGGCCGTCGCCGCGCCGGCGGCCGGCGCCGCCGAGCGCCGTCCGGCGGCCGCCGACGGCAGCTACATCGTCGTCTAC
>JALZEZ010000163.1 GCA_030861775.1 Actinomycetota bacterium | reverse complement strand
CGCTGGCGCCGACCGTCGCCGTCCTCGAGAAGCGCGGGCGCTTCATGGTCGCCCAGCCGGTCTTCGAGCGCGGGCGCGGGGTGTCGCTCGACTCGGCCAAGGGAGCCGGGCTCGGCGACCTCGTGCTGCTCGGGGCGGGCAAGCGCGGGGTGCGCGTCGCGCGGCGGATCGGCCGGCCGGACGTGGCGCGCGACGTGCTCGAGGGCCTGATGCTCGAGCGCGGCCTGCGCCGCTCCTTCCCGCGCGTGGTCGAGGACGAGGCCACCGACGTGGCCCAGGACCCACCGGCCGAGCCCTCCCCGCGGCGCGACCTGACCGACCTGCCCACCTTCACCATCGACCCCGCCACCGCGCGCGACTACGACGACGCCATCTCGGCCCGCCGCGAGGGCGACGCGGTCCGGGTCTGGGTGCACATCGCCGACGTGAGCGCGTACGTGCGGCCGGGCAGCGTGCTCGAGCGCGAGACCCTCCGCCGGGCCACCAGCGTGTACGTGCCGGGCGCGGTGGAGCCGATGCTGCCGCACGCCCTGTCGAGCGGCGCCTGCAGCCTGGTCAGCGGCCAGGAGCGGCTGGCGGTCTCGGTGGAGCTGGAGATGGCCGGAGCGGCCGTGCGCTCGGTCGCCTTCCACCGCTCGCGCATCCGCAGCGACGCCCGGCTCACCTACCCGCAGGTGGACGCGATCTTCGCCGGGAGCGAGCGCGCCGAGGACCCGTGGGCGGAGCCGCTGGCTCTGGCCCGCGAGGTGGCGGCGGCGGTGGGCGCCAAGCGCGAGGAGCGCGGCTCGCTGGCGGTCGAGTCGGCCGAGCCGGTGTTCGAGTTCGACGACCGCGGCCACGTGGTCGGCGTCCACCACGAGGAGCAGACCGAGTCGCACAAGGTGATCGAGGAGCTGATGATCCTGGCCAACGAGCAGGTGGCCGAGCACCTGTCCGAGCGGCGCGTGCCGACCCTCTACCGGGTGCACGAGAAGCCCGACCCGCGCGGGGTCGAGCGGCTGGCCGAGCAGCTCGAGAGCCTCGACGTGCCCACCCCGCCGCTTCCCGAGCGGATGAGCCCGCAGCAGGCGGGCGAGGCGGCCGGCGCGATCAGCCACGCGATCGCGCGCTACGTGCGCTCCTCCGGCCGCGGCCGCCTGGCGTTCGGCACGCTGGTGCTGCGGGCGATGAAGCAGGCCTTCTACTCGCCGCGCAACATCGGCCACGCGGGGCTGGCCAGCCCGCGCTACTGCCACTTCACCTCGCCGATCCGGCGCTACCCCGACCTCGTGGCCCACCGGGCGCTGCTGTCCACCATCGGCGCCGACGACGTGCCCCCGCGCGCCGACGACCTGCTCGACGCCGGCGAGCACAGCTCCCACGCCGAGCGCGAGGCGATGCAGGTCGAGCGCGCCGCCGACGACGTGTGCATGTGCTTCCTGCTCGAGCGCCGCCTGGCCGAGGCCGGCTGGGAGCTGGAGCTGGACGGCGAGGTGGTGGGCGTGATCGGCAAGGGGCTGTTCGTGAAGTTCGGCGAGGAGGGGTTCGAGGGCTTCCTGCCGGTGCGCCGGATGCGCGGCGACTGGTGGGACCTGAACGAGCAGGAGACCGCGCTGGTGGGCGCCGACTCCGGCCGCCGCATCCGGATCGGCGACCCGCTCCGGGTGGCCGTGGCCCGGGTGGACCCGCCGCGCGGCCGCGCTGACCTCGAGCTCGCGGCAGACTGATCGCTCCGAGATGCCGCCCGACCGCGACATAGCCCGCAACCGCCAGGCCTCCCACCGCTACAACCTGCTGGAGAAGTGGGAGTGCGGCATCCAGCTCACCGGCACCGAGGTGAAGTCGGTGCGCGCGGGCCGGGTGCAGCTCAAGGACGGCTACGCGAGCGTGGACGGCGGCGAGGTCTGGCTCCAGAACGTGCACATCGCGCCCTACGACCCGGCGCGCGACAACCACGACCCCGAGCGGCCGCGCAAGCTCTTGCTGCACCGCCGCGAGATCGAGCGCCTGGTCGGCAAGACCGCCGAGCGCGGCCTGACGCTGGTCCCCACCCGCATGTACTTCAAGGGCAAGCACGCCAAGGTCGAGATCGCCCTGGCCCGCGGCAAGGACCTCTACGACAAGCGCCGCTCGCTGAAGGAGAAGGACATGAAGCGCGAGATCCAGCGCGAGCTTGGCGCTAGGCGTCGCTGAAGTCGCGCTCGAGGAACGTCAGCGCCATCCCGGCCGCGAGCGCCGCGGCGAGGCCCACGTACACGACCGCGACCAGCACGCGCGTGGACGGCTTCACGCGGTAGTAGGCCTGCGACTCGGGGGTCTTGCGGAGCTTCCAGCGGCGCCACGTCTCGAGCCCGCCCAGGAGCACGATCAGCAGGATGATCGGGTTGGGGAAGACGATCGCGGTGCCCACGAACAGGGCGAAGCCCACCACCCACATCCAGGGGGAGAGCGCGGCCATCGCCCGGCCGCCGTCGAGCGGCAGCACGGGCAGCAGGTTGAAGAGGTTGAGGAAGAAGCCGACGAACGCCAGCGCGCGCCAGAAGTCGTCGCCCGTGGCGAAGTAGAGCCCGAGCGGCACCAGGCAGCCGATCGAGCCGAGCACGGGCCCGGCGAGGCCGACGCGCGCCTCGGCGCCCGCGTCGTCCGGCATGCGCTTCATCCCCACGACCGCGCCGAGGAACGGGATGAACAGCGGCGCGCTGGCCGGCACGCCCTCGCGCCTGAGCTGAAGCACGTGGCCGTACTCGTGCACGAGGAGCAGGAGGACGAAGCCGAGCGCGAACTTCCAGCCCCAGATGAGCGAGTACGCGCCCACCGAGACCAGCATCGAGGCCGAGGTGGTGAAGACCTTCAGCTTCGGGAGCAGGAGGAGGAGGCCCTTCAGCTTGGCGCCGAACTTGAACGCGAGCAGGGCGGCGGCGACCAATGCGGCGCCGAACCGCTTGAGCGGCGGCCGCTCTTCCGGCGGGGCCTCGACCGCGTGTGCAACATTCACGCCGTGCCAGTCGTCTTCGCCCGCTCGCCCCTGCGCGTGACCCTGGCCGGCGGGGGGACCGATCTCCCCTCCTGGTACCGGCGGGGCGGGGGCTACGTCGTGGCCGCCGCGATCGACCGTCATGTCTTCATGCTCGTCAACACAGAACACCAGGATCGCATCCGCCTGAAGCACATGGAGTGGGAGGAGGCCGACGAGCCCGGTCAGGTCGGGCACCCGATCCTCCGCGAGGCGCTGCTGCGGCGCTGGAACGGCGCCCCGCTGGAGCTGGCCTCGACCTCCGACGTGCCGCCCGGGACCGGGCTCGGCTCGTCCGGCGCCTACGCGGTTTGCGCGCTCGGGGCCCTGGCCCTGGCCGGGGGCCGCCGCGTGGACGTGGGCGAGCTGGCCGAGGAGGCCTGCGACATCGAGATCGGCGTGCTTGGGCGCACCGTTGGCAAGCAGGACCAGTACGCCTCGGCCTTCGGCGGCGTGCGGGCCTACGCGATCGCGCCGGACGGGACGGTCGAGGCCGACCGGCTCGGCCTCGACGGCGGCGTGCTCGCCTCGCTCGAGGCCGGGCTGATGCTCTTCTACTCCGGCGAGCAGCGCTCGGCGTCGGACCTGCTGGCGGTCGAGGCGCGCGGCAGCCAGGCGGGCGACGTCACCGTGGAGCGCAGCCTCGCCCGCGGCGTGGCGATCGCCCACGCGGTGCGCGAGGCGCTCGAGGCCGGTGACCTGCCCCGCTTCGGGTCGCTGGTCAACGACCAGTGGGACGCGAAGCTCGCCCGCTCGCCCGGCATGGCCACGGCGCGGATGAACGAGCTGCGCGGTCTGGCCCTCGACGCCGGCGCGGCGGGCGTGATGCAGATGGGCGCGGGCGGCGGCGGCTACCTGCTCGCCTACGCCCCCGACCCGGCCCCGGTGCGCGCCGCGATGGAGGCCGCCGGGGCGCCCGAGCTGCGCTTCAGGCTCGACCCCGACGGCTTCCGCGGCGAGGCGTTCGACCCCGAGCACCGCCAGGAGTAGCGGCCGCGCCCGGTGCGAGGCAGCCTCTACATGACATCGTCCCTACCCCGGATCACCTGGTCGTCGAGCTTGCGGTCGATCGGTCCGCCACCCGTGGCCGGAGCCGGGCACACGGTGTAGCTGACCTCGTTCGGCGCCGTCGCCAGGGTCAGAAGACGCTGTCCGGCTTCGTCGAGCGCCCTCTGAATCTCGTCCAGCATCGCTTCGACCGCCTTGACGATGAAGCCGCGCACCAGGCCCTTCGTATCTTCCGCGGACATCGCGAGCGCGATCGCCGCCGGGAGCAGGGTGTGGTGGACGACGTCGGCGAACCAGGGGAAGTCGAGCTCGGTGTCGAATCCCGCGAGCTCGTAGTGCGGTGCCCCGTCCGCGGCCCGCAGCGTGATCCGGGCGTCGATGTTCACGTCGGGGTTCGACCAGTCCTCGACCTCCGCCTCGAGCCGGATCGCTATCCGGATGCCATCTGCCTCGATCTCGACGGAATCGTCGCGTCTGCGCTTGATCTCGGGGTTCTGCGCCAGGAACTCGTCGACCCGGCTCACCACCTGCTCCCGGATCTCCGACTCGGGCGTGCTGAGCGTGATGCAGCCCGCCGGGTCGACGGTGACCGTGGCCGCGCCCAGCACCCGCTCGCCCGGCGGCCGCACGGCGACGAGGCTGTAGGTCGTGCTGGACGTCGGGGAGACGCCCTTCGAGCCGGCGAGCGGGACATTCGTGTTGAAGCCGCCGCCGCGAAGGCGCAACGTCGGGCGGGCCCCCGCTCCGCTCTCGATATTCACGCGCCACCCGAGCTGCGCCTGCTCGAACGGTCGGATTGTGGTCGGGTTGGCGGTGAAGGACTCGAGCCGAACGGCCCCGAGTGCCTCGGCCGCCTTGTCGATCATCTCTTGCGTCGGTGGCATGCGAACTCCCCCCTGTTGGAGAACGGTTGGCCGCATCACAGCACAACGTCGCGTTTGACCCCGAGCACCGCCAGGAGTAGCGTCAGGGCGCCAGCGACCAGGGGAGGACGGATGGGACGTGTAATGGCCGACTGCCGCCGGTGGCCCAGCGACTCGAACTGCACGCTGACGATCATCGGCGACGAGGACGAGGTCCTCGCCGCCGCGGCCCAGCACGCCGCCGCGGTGCACGGCCACGAGGACACTCCGGAGCTGCGCGAGCAGATCAAGGGGCTCCTCGAGCCGGAGGAGAGCTACGCGCCGGGCGCGCGCGAACAGGAGCCGATGCCCGGCTAGCGGTCGACGCCTCGTCGCTCGCCCGTAACCTTGCGCGGGTGAGCGACGAGGGCGACTCCCGGAAGGTCGCGGCGCTGGCGAAGCTCAGCGGCGTGGACGCCTCGCCGCGGATGCTGAGGGCCGCGAAGGCGGTGCGCAAGCTGCTGCCCGGCGACAGCGAGCTGGGCGACCCGCTCTCGACCGCCGGGGACGACCCGAGCCTGGTGCTCGCCCGGCGCGTGGCCGAGGTCGGCCAGCAGCGCCCGAGCGCGATGCGCGAGATCGGGCTCGGCGCATTCCAGGTCTGGCAGGCGCTGTCCGAGAAGCAGGGCCGCGGCCGCGGCGACCGCGAGCTGGCGATCCTGTTCACGGACCTGGTCGAGTTCTCGTCGTGGGCCCTGGAGGCGGGCGACGAGGCCGCCCTGGCCCTGCTGCGGCAGGTGGGCAACGCGGAGGAGGCCGCCGTGGCGGACCACGGCGGGCGGGTCGTGAAGCGGCTGGGCGACGGCCTGATGGCGGTGTTCGACGAGCCGGCGGAGGCGGTCGGCGCCGCCTGCGAGGCGCGCCGCGAGGTCGCCGAGATCCAGGCCGACGGCTACAGCCCGCGGCTGCGCGCCGGCGTGCACCTCGGCCGCCCGCGCAAGATCGGCGGCGACTACCTCGGCGTGGACGTGAACATCGCGGCGCGCGTGGCCGACGCGGCCTCCGCCGACCAGGTGCTGGTCTCCGGCGCCGCCTGCGAGCGGCTGGGCGACGGGGACTTCGAGCGCAGGCGCGTGCGCCGCTTCAAGGCCAAGGGCGCGCCGAAGGGGCTCGAGGTGTTCGCGGTCGATCCCGCCTGACGACCCCCCGGCCGGGGGAGCATGGGGCCGGTTGAGCCCGGGTACCACCGGTCCGTCCAACAGACGACCGGGGGGCGGAACCGGAGGAGAGGATGATCCGACGTGCCCTCGCGCTCGTCTGCGCGACCACGACCCTGTGCCTGGTGACGGCCGCGTCCGCGCCCGCACAGACGACCCACGACCCGATCCTGTTCGTGCACGGCTGGAACTCGAGCGGGTCGGTCTGGAACACGATGATCTCGCGCTTCCAGGCCGACGGCTGGACCGCCGCCGAGCTCAACAACTGGAGCTACAACACCTCGCAGTCGAACGCGACGACCGCGGGCCAGGTGCGCGACAAGGTCAGCCAGATCCTGGCCGCCACCGGCGCGGCGAAGGTCGACGTCATCACCCACTCGATGGGTGGGCTCTCGACGCGCTACTACGCCAAGAACCTCGGCGGGGACGCGACGATCGACGAGTGGGTCTCGCTCGGCGGGCCGAACCACGGCACCGACACCGCCCGCTTCTGCTTCCAGACCTCGTGCGTGGAGATGCGGCCGGGATCGGCGTTCCTGAACGACCTCAACGCGGGTGACGAGACGCCGGGCGCGCCGAACTACGGCACCTGGTGGTCGCCGTGCGACGAGGTGATCAACCCGGACTCGAGCACCCCGCTGAGCGGCGCGCGCAACACGCAGACCGCGTGCATGTCGCACAGCTCGCTGTACGGCGACGCCACCGTCTACGGGCAGGTGCGCGACTTCGTGCGCTAGCCGAACGCCTCGTCCACCGGGGTATCGCCGCTGACCACCCCGAAGCTGCGGCCGACGGTGGACGACTCGCGCAGCGTGGCCACCAGCACGGCGGCCACGTCGTCGCGCGGGACCTCGGCGCGGCTGACCGACTCGCCCACCTGCACCAGCCCGGTGCCGGGCTCGTCGGTCAGCCGGCCGGGGCGCACGATCGTGTGGTCGAGGCCGCTGCCGGCCAGCTCGGCGTCGGCCTTGCCCTTGGCGCGCAGGTAGACCGCGAAGGTGTCGTCGCCCTCCGCCTCGGGGTCGGCCCCGAGCGAGCTGACCATCACGTAGCGGCGGATGCCGGCGTCCTTGGCCGCGGCGATCAGCTTCACCGCGCCGCCGTAGTCCATCGTCTCCTTGCGCTCGGAGCCGCTCCCCGGTCCGGCGCCGGCGGCGAAGACCACGGCGTCGGCGCTTTCGATCGCGCCGGCCACCTCGTCGGCGGAAGCCTGCTCGAGGTCGCAGACGACCGGCTCGGCGCCGGCCTCGCGCACGGCGTCCGCGTGCTCCGGATTCCGAATCAGCGACAGGACCTCGTCGCCGCGCTCGGCCAGCACT
>JALZEZ010000419.1 GCA_030861775.1 Actinomycetota bacterium | reverse complement strand
GGCAAGCGCCGCGGCGGGCGCGCGCTCTACGGCGGCCTGCCGGAGGCCGGCCCTCCGGGCTTCGCGCCGCGCATGCTCGAGCTGGCCGACGAGCTGCGCCGCGAGGGCCTGGCGGTCGGCACCTCGGAGCTGCTCGACGCCTTCCACGCCCTGGCCGAGCTGAGCTGGACCTCGCAGGAGGACTTCCGCGAGGCCCTGGCCGCCACGCTGGCCAAGTCGCAGGAGGACCGGCGCGTGTTCGAGCTCGTCTTCGACCGCTTCTTCTTCCGCGCGGTGGAGCGCGAGGCCGTGGAGCGCGGGCTCACCGAGCAGCGCTACGAGGGCGGCGAGCGGCTCGACTTCGACGAGCTGCGCGAGCGCATCCGCGAGGCGGTCCGGCAGGGCTCCGATGGCGAGATGCGCGACATGGCCCGGCTGGCGATCGCGGCCTTCGGCCGCCAGGGCGAGGGCTCGGGCGTGATCGGTGTGGACGTGCAGCGCATCCGCCGCTCGCTCGACCTCAAGGCCGAGACCGGCACGCGCGACCCCGGCCAGGAGCCGCCGCCCGACACCGTCCCCCACGAGCGGCTGCGCGAGTTCGAGCGTCACCTGCGGCGCGAGCTCGAGCGGGCGCTGATCGAGCGCACCCAGTCGCTCCCGCCGTCCAAGCCGCTGCGCGAGTTCGACCGGGCGCTGCCGAGCGGGCCGCTACAGGACCTGGCCGCGGTGCACCGGGTGGTGGCCCAGCTCAAGCGGCGGCTGGCCTCGCACGGGCACGACCCGCGCGGCCGGCGGCGCTCGGCGGTCGTGGACGTGCGGCGCACGATGCGCGCGTCGCTCGAGACCGGCGGCGTGCCGCTGCGGCTGCGCTACCGCTCGCGTCGGCCGAAGCGCCCGGAGCTGTACGTGCTGTGCGACGTCTCGACCAGCGTGACCAGCGCCAGTGTCTTCTTCCTCAGCGTGCTGCACGCCCTGCACGACTCGTTCCGCAAGCTGCGCACGTTCGTGTTCGTGGAGCGGGTGTCCGAGGTGACCGACGTGTTCGAGCGCGAGCGCTCGTTCAAGGCCATCTCGCACGCGATCGCCACCGACGCCGGCGTGGCCGACGTGTCCGGCTACACCGACTACGGGCGCGTGTGGCTGGAGTTCCTGGACGACGTGGTCGACGACCTCGATCCGCGCTCCACGCTGATCGTGCTCGGCGACGCGCGCACCAACGGCCGCGAGCCGCATGCCCCCGCCTTCGGCGCCCTCTCCCAGCGCGCCGGGCGCACCTTCTGGCTCAACCCGGAGCCGAAGCTCTACTGGAACTACGGCGACTCGGTGATGCAGGTCTACGAGCCCTACTGCGACGGCGTGTTCGAGTGCTGGTCCACCAAGCAGCTCGAGGCGTTCGTGAACGCGCTGACCGACAGCCGCGCCCGCCCGCCGGCCGCGACGCGCTGAGGGCGGCGGGCGATCAGCCGCGGCCGATCGCCACGAGGTTCGCCCAGTGCCCGATCTCGAAGCCCTGCCGGTCCTCCGGGTGGTCGACGAGATAGGCGAGCTGCGCCTCGCGAAGCGCGGCCGCCGGCCGGAGGCCGCGGGCCAGGCCGCTGAACGCCCGTGCCAGCACGAGGCCGGCGGGCACGTCCCAGACGGGCGCCAGCGCGCACAGCACAGTGCCGGCCCCGCGCACCAGGCACGCCGTGGGGAGGCCGAGCGTCTCGAGCCCCTCGGCCGTCCGGACGGCGGCGGACGAGCACGACCCGAACGCCACCACGCGTGGAAGCCGGGCGCCGAGCAGCTCGAGCGCACTCAGCTTCCCAGCCGACCCGAAGTCGAGCGAGTGGGCTAGACCCGGCTCCGCGTCGCCGTGCGCCGCGAGATAGGCCACCCGGTACCCTGCCGCGTCGCTAAGCGCGGCCGCGATCTCCTCCGCGCCATGCTCGTCCAGCCCGAAGCCGGCCGCGAGTGCCTCGCGCTCGGGCGCGGCCGGCATGTCCGGGTGGAAGCTCGCGAGCGCCCTGCCCGCCCCGGCGCCGTCCGGCTCGAGCAGCTCCCCGTAGAGCCGCAGCGACGGCACGAGGGTCAACTCGGCGTGCTCGGCCAGCGATGCGTCGCCGGCAACGCGCAGCGCGGCGAACGGGATCGTCCAAGCGGCCCCGGCGGGTATGACCACGAGCTCGCCCGGGTGCGACGTGTCCACCAGCGCCCGGCGCAGCCTGCCCGGAAGGAGGAGCGTCCCCAGCGACGCCAGGTCGCCCGCGCTCACGTCCACCGGCTCCCGCCGGGCGAAGGCGTCGAGGAGCTCACGGTCGCGCGAGCTCGGGTGCGCCACCGTGACCGAGCGCGGGCCATCCGCCGGCAACCAGGTCCGGTAGCACCGGACTTCCGCGCCCGCGGCGACGAGGTCGATGTAGAGTCCGTGGACGCCGTCCGGAAGGGCGTCGGCCACGTCGGCGGACGCGGGCTCGGGTGCGTGTGGACGGAGGTCGAGCTCGATGTAGTTGGGCGCGCGGCGCAGGAACGAGAGTCCGGTCTGCCCGGTGTGGAAGGTCGGGACCGGCAGCTCGCCGGCGTGCTCGTCGGCGCCCCGGGTCACGAAGCCGGCGGCCGTGGCGGCGTCGACGTCCGCGGAGACGAGTATCTCCGCGTAGCCCCGCGCCTCGGCGCCCGTATCGCGCAGGGCGCCCGCGAGCAGGCCCGAGCGAAACGCCTCGCCGGCGTGGACGGCGAGGTCCGGCACGCCCTGCTCCGCCGCCACCCGCAGCGCGGAGTCCAGCAGGGATCGGTGCTTGCGGCTGTAGGCCGCGCGCATCCCGCCGGAGCTGATCCGCTCGAGGAGCTCCGAGAAGACACCGAGCGCGCCCTCGAGCGCGGCGGAGGCGAGCCGGCCGCGGGCGTTCGTGGCGATCGCCGACGCGATCCTGAATGGAGCGTTGACCGCCTGGAGCGCCAGCCAGGGTTGGCCGGCGAGGAACAGGGTGCCGACCCCGAGGCGGCGGCGGCCGGCCGCCAGGTGGATCAGCGCGCCGAGCTCGAAGGCGGACGCGACACCGGCCGGATGGCGCAGCCTCAGGTAGGCGATCCGCGCCCGCCAGAGCCCGACCCGCGCCGCCACGCCGTCACCGCTCAGAAGGGCGGCGCGCGCGAACTCGAGCGTCGTGTCGGCCACGAGGAGCCGGTGCGGCTCGGATCGGAACCGGCGCAGCGCCGTCTGGAGCTCGGTCCGGGCCTCGGGCAGTCGCCCCTGGCCGATCAACACCCGCGCCAGCTCGAGCCGCACCCGCGCAGCCTCCCCCTCGTCGGCCGCCGCG
>JALZEZ010000162.1 GCA_030861775.1 Actinomycetota bacterium | reverse complement strand
GCCCGACCCGTGGCCGTCGCCGTGGCCGGCGCCGGAGTCCGAGCCGTGTCCGCCGCCGGAGCCGGAGTCGTGTCCGCCGCCCGAGTCGTGCCCGCCGCCGGAGCCGGAGTCGTGCCCGCGACCGGAGTCGTGCCCATGGCCACCCGAGCCGCTGCCGGCGTCCGATCCTGAGCGCGACCGCCCCCGCGATCCCTGGCCGTTCCCGGTCGACCCGTGCCCGTGGCCGCTCGCGCCGTGGTCGCCGGCGAGCGCCGTGTTGCCGGTGTCGATCGAACCGCGCGAGCGCATGCCGGAGCCGTGCGGATGGCCGGAGCCCCCGCGCGCCGCCGCCTTGCGCGTCGCGCCGCCGTGGCCGTGGCCTGAGCCCGAGCCGTGCCCCCGGCGGTGCGAGGCAGAGGAGCCGTGCCCGTTCGCGCCGCCGTTGTGTCCGTGGCCGGCGGAGGCGGCCTCGCTTCCGTGCTCGTCCCCGTGCCCGTGGCCGCCCATCGCCTCCATCTGCTCGTGCGAGTGGTGCATGCCGCCGCCGAGCATCAGCGCGGGGACCATCAGGAGGAACGCGCCCGTACCTAGCAGCGAGACCGTCTGGGTCCCGAGCCGATGCGAGGGCAGCGTGATCGCGGCCACATCGCGACTCATCAGCAGCAAGAGCCCTGGGAGGGTGGCGAGCTCGAAGACGACGGTGACGCCGTCCTTGAAGCCGATCGGCTCCATGTGGCCGCCCGGCAGCAGCGGGACCCCTTCGGTGCGCGAGAGCAGCCACAGACCGATCGACGCGACCATCATCGTGAAGGCGCCGAGCAGGAGCAGCCTGTTCGGCCGCCGCCAGAGCAGGAGGCCGCCGAAGGCGACTTGCAGCGTCGCCACGATCAGGAAGCCGGCCATCATGACGGGCAGGTTGGTGTGGTCGGAGGCGGCCGAGATGTGGATGATCCCGGCGGCGATCGAGAAGATCGCGGTGCAGGTCGCGAGCAGGCGCCCGCCGTCGCGCAGGGTCGAGCCGTGCGGAGCGGTGAAGCGGTCGATCAAGTCGTTCGGGGACGCAGCGGCCCCCGACCCCCTGTCATGCAGGACAGGTACCCGTGCGCCGGTTGTCTTACGCGCAGACCGCCGGGGCCTAGCCGGCCTCGGTGGACGACTTGACTGCGATCGCCCTTGCTGGACGGCATTTGAACCACGAGGCGCAGCGTCGAGTAGCGCAGTGGGTTGGGATTCGTACCGCCTAGCGCGGCCTGGCTGAGGGAGCGCGCACGGCCGCGCGACCCGCCACGATCACGAACACGACGACGGCGGGGCCGAACAGGTAGACCGAAAGCGGCGTCATGAGCAGGAGGCCCACCACCGCCAGCACGGGCGCGGCCCAGCCCGGTAGGAAGCCGGGCGACCGCCATCCGGCCCCGGCGAGCCCGAGCAGCGCGATGCCGGCGCCCAGTCCGGCCGCGTTGTAGCCGAGCACGTAGGAGATCTCGAACACCGAGCGGCCGAACTCCGCCGACAGGTCGTCGTCGGCGGCGCGCATCGCACCGACCATGTTGATCGTCTCCGCCCCCATCCCTGCCGCGAGCAGCAGCAGCATCCCGCCAAAGGCCGTGAGCCCGAACAGGTCGTCGACGTCGTGCTCGCGGAGGATCAGCCGCATGCCGCTGGCGAAGATCGTGAATAGCGCGATCGCCACGAGGCTGAGGGTGCCGCCGATCACGATCCGCGTGGACGTGTCCGAGTAGAACTCCAGGATCTCCTCGGCCGAAGCGCCGGCGTTTGGCTGGTCGAACCCCCAGATCCCGCTGCCGACCAGGAACGTGCCCGCGGCGGCAAGCCCCGCAATCCAGGTGAGGCGACGCGAGCGCGGATCCACTGAGGCGGAAGGTAGGGCAAGGCGGCGTCAGGCGCTGCGACAGCTGAGCGATTGCCCAGCGCAGTATCCGGGCTCGGCGCGGCCATCGCGTGACAGCGACCGGAGCACGCGCTCTGCATCCTCGACGAGCACCGCTCGAGCCCGCGCGCAGAAGGACACCGAGGGCGCGCTGCTCGTCTCCCTCGACGCCGATCAACGCGAGCACCTGTGCGCTCTCCTAATCGACCTTCGCGACGGACTTGCCGCCGACCCAGGAACTGACTTCACCGTCCGAGAGACCGCCCGCTGAGGCTCGCGGGCTTCGCGCGACCTAGCGCTTAGCGGCCGTCGTGTCCAGCAGGGCGCGCGCGGTGTCGGCGATCGAGTCCTCGATCGGCCGAGGCGCCCAGCCCAGCGTCCCCCTCGCCTTCTCACTCGACATCCACTGCCGCTTGCCGAGGTCGCTCACGAACGGGCGGACCGCCCCATCGAAGATCGACATGGCGCGCACTAGCAGGTCCGGAGCCACGCGCGTGGGGACCTTCGGCGCGGCGTCGCCGAGCCGCTCGCGGATGACCGCCGCCACCTCGGACGTCCAGAGGAAGCGGTCGGCTGCGATGAAGCGCTCGCCGCCCGCCGCGGGGTCGATCATGGCGCGGAGGTGGAGGTCAGCCACATCGCGCACGTCCACGAAGGTGAACCCGAGCCGTGGCATGGCGGGCATCCCGTCGAGTAGCCGTTGAATGGCCTGGAGCGAGGTCGACCGGTCGGCGCTCAGCGGCGGGCCGATGATGGCGCCCGGGTTGACCACGGCCAGCCGGTCCTCTGAGCCGGCCTGCCGCACCAGGTCCCACACGGCCTTCTCGGCGATCGTCTTCGAGCGCACGTATGGGCTTCGCGAGCCGTCGTCGCCGTCGGTCCAGTCCGCCTCGGTGAACGGCGCGGATTCCGACGACTCGCGGCTGCCCCGGATCGCGGCGACAGACGACGTCATCACGACGCGCTGCACTCCCGCGTCGAGCGCGGCCGTGACGACGCGGAGCGCGCCGTCCCGCGCAGGCACGATCAGCTCGTCGGGGTCGTTCGGCTGCTCGGGCGGAAACGGCGAGGCCACGTGCAACACGTATTGACAACCCGCGACCGCCTCGGCCCATCCGTCGTCCGACATCAGGTCGGCGGAGAGGACCGTGAGCCGGTCGCCCGGGTCGATGCCGGCGTTGGCGACGGCCTGCCGCACCGAAGCCTCGCGCTTCAGATCACGAACCGTGGTGCGCACGTCGTGGCCGCGCTGGAGCAGCTGCACGACGCACCACCCCCCGAGGAAGCCGGTGCCACCGGTCACGAGCGTCGTCGCGTCGGCCACGGCAGGAGGCTAGTGCGAAACGCCACCGCGCGGCTGGGAGGCGCTACTGACCTATGCGTTCGCCGGCGTCTGGCACGGTCCTAGTCCTGGGGTGACTCGGCAGCCGGTTATTCCGCCGTCCAGGTCTCGAATGGGTCTCGCCCGATGGGGCGAACCTGCGGCGCGTTGACCGCCGAAAGGGATGTAGTGGAAAAACTGGAGCGCTTCTGCGCGGGGTTTGCGGATCGCGATACCGACGCGATCATGCGCGTGGTGGCGCCCGGCGCCGCGGTTACGGTCGTGACCTCCGAGCAGCCACTGCTTCGAGGCGCGGACAAGCTCCGAGCCTTCCTCGACCACTACGTCGAGGGCCCGACTACCTATTCCTGGGAATGGCACCGCCACGACGTCGTGATCCGTGACGCGGTGGGCTGGCTTCTCGCTGAGGGCGTTGAGACCGCGACGGACGAGCACGGCGAAGAGCGACATGCGATCGCATGACGCTGGTCCTCGAGCGGCGCGACGAGCGCTGGTTGCTGATGCAGGCTCACGGCTCCTCGCCGCACTGAGCGGTGAGGACTGCGATCGGGGCGACTGGATTTGAACCAGCGACCTTTCGGCCCCCAGCCGAATGCGCTACCAGACTGCGCCACGCCCCGTGGCTGGGTGCATCTTAGACGCGTTTCTGTCCGAGCCCTACGCGAACATGCGTTCGTCACCATGGGAAGGGACGAGGGTCGCAAGTGCTATCGCTGCGGGGAGGTCAGGCCCGTCGACAACTTCGCGTGGCGCCGTAAACGACTAGGGCAGCGCGACTCTTTCTGTCGTTCCTGCCGAGCCGCCTACGGGCGTGAGCACTACCTCGCGAACAGGCAGCGCTACATCGACCAGGCCGCGGTTTCAAAGCAGAAGATCAGGCTCGAGCGCACGCGGTACCTCGTCGCCTTCTTCGAGAACCACCCATGCGTCGACTGCGGGGAAGGCGATCCGATCGTTCTCGAGTTCGACCACCTCGACGGAGCGGCAAAGTCGTTCTGCATCGGCGAATCGCTCTTGCGGCACACGTGGGATGCGGTGCTCGCCGAGATGGCGAAGTGCGAGGTCGTCTGCGCGAACTGCCACCGGCGAAGAACCGCGCGCCGCAGAGGCTCTCTGCGCGCTGTCCTCACCGAACCGTGAGGAGTTGCGCGACGAAGAGCGGGCGACCGGGCTCGAACCGGCGATACGAGCTTGGAAGGCTCGTGTGTTACCCCTACACCACGCCCGCGTGGAGCCCTGAGTCTAGGTCCCGGCGATCACGTTCGCCACCGCCCGGTGCAGGTGCCTTAACCGCGGCCCGATCCGGGTAAAGCGGTGCCGATGCGCCACCACCGCACCCTCGTCGCCGCCGTGCTCGCCTCCGCCGCCCTCGCCCTGGCCGCCTGCGGCGGCGACGACGACAACGGCGACGAGAAGACGGAGAACAACAGCCCCGCCGCCGCCAGCGCCTCCTCCATGGAGTGCCTCGAGCTCTCCACCCTCTCCCCCGAGGTCTACGACTCCAGCGGCTCGGGCGTCGAGAAAGGGGTCAAGCCGCTGCTCACCGAGGGCGCCAAGGGCGCCGAGATCCTCATCGGCGAGCTCGGGGCCGTGGTAATCGAGTACCCCGACGAGCAGGCGGCCAACGCGGGCCTCCGGGAGGCCAAGGGCTCGAAGACGCTCGCCAAGTACGTGGACCCCGCCCGCATAAGCCTGATCGAGAAGACGCTGCTCATCGACTACGCGAAGGACCCCCGCGTCAAGCGCGTGGTCGAGGGCTGCGCCCGCAACCCGGACCAGCCGCCGCCCACGTAGTGGAGGCCGCGCAGCCAGAGCGCGGTGCCAAGCAGCCAGAGCGCGGCGTCAAGGCCACCCGCGAGCCGAACTTCCTGCTCGCGAAGGTCGAGAAGAGGGCACTCCGGGCGATCGCCGACCGGCTCCCCCGCTGGGTCCTCCCCGACGACCTGACCGCCCTCGGCGTCCTCGCCGCGCTCGGCATCTGCGCCTCCTACCAGCTCACCAACGAGAGCAAGGCCTGGCTCTGGGTGGCCAGCGCCCTGCTCGTCGTCCACTGGGTCGGCGACAGCCTCGACGGCACCCTCGCCCGCGTCCGCAAGATCGAGCGCCCCAAGTACGGCTACTACCTCGACCACCTCGTCGACGCGATCTCCACCGCGCTGATCGGCATCGGCCTCGGCCTCTCCCCCTACCTCCTGCTGGCCGTCGGCACGCTGATCGTCGTCGCCTACCTCACGCTCTCGATCAACGTCTACCTCGAGAGCCAGGCCTTCGGCCGCTTCAGCATCGGCTACGGCTTCGTCGGCCCCACCGAGGTGCGCGTGATCCTCATCGCTCTCAACACCCTGCTCGCCCTCGGCGCGGGCCTCGACTTCACGCTCGTGGACCTGCACATGACCGTCTTCGACCTCGTCGGCCTCGCGATCGCCGGCGTGATGATCGCCCTGCTGCTCGGCCGGGGGATACGGAACCTGCGGGAGCTCGCTCGCGAGGAGCCGGCCGCGTCCCGCCGAACGACATGACCGTGTCGTACGCCACCGAGCAGGTCCTCTTCCAGGGCTACCCCGCCCAGGCGCTGAGCGCGCGCGACACGGAGGTCGAGGCGATCTTCACCCCGCAGATCGGCATGCTCGGCTGCTCGCTCACCCACGCCGGCGTCGAGCTGCTCGGCCACCGCGGCGGCCTGGCCCGCTACGAGGCGACCGGCTCCACGATGGGCATCCCGCTCCTCCACCCCTGGGCGAACCGCCTGGGCGGGTTCTCCTACACGGTCGGCGAGCGCACGGTCGAGATCGACCCCGACTCGCCTCGGATCCGCACGGACCCGAACGGCCTCCCGATCCACGGCCTGGTCAACGCCTCCCCCTACTGGGAGGTGCTCGGCACCGCCGCCGACGAGACCTCGGCCCGCCTCTCCGCGCGGCTCGACTTCGCCGCCCACCCCGAGCTGCTCGAGGCCTTCCCCTTCCCCCACACGCTCCAGATCGACGCGTCCCTGCAACAAGCGACCCTCACCGTCCGCACGACGCTCGCCGCGGCCGGCCAGCCGGTGCCGGTCTCGTTCGGCTACCACCCCTACCTCGTCCTCCCGGACGTCCCGCGCGCGGAGTGGCAGGTCGAGATCCCGCTGACCCGGCGCCTCGTGCTCGACGACCGCATGGTCCCGACCGGCCAGGTCGAGGAGGTCGAGCCGTTCGCCGGCCCGCTCGGCGAGCGCACCTTCGACGACGGCTACGAGGGCGCCACCGACGGCACCCGCTTCACGCTGGCGGGCGGCGGCCGCACGCTGAGCCTCGAGCTGGTGGACGGCTACCGCTTCGCGCAGGTCTACGCGCCCGAGGGCGAGGAGGTCATCTGCTTCGAGCCGATGACGGCACCCACCAACGCGCTGGTGAGCGGCCGCGACCTCGAGCTGGTCGCCCCCGGCGAGACGCGCTCGGCCACCTTCGCGATCAGCGTGGCCTAGACGCCTCGAGCAGGTTCCGCACGAGCATCAGGTTCGTGAGCGGCCCCACCCCGCCCGGCACGGGCGACGCCGCCGCGGCTACCTCGGCCACCTCGTCGTAGCGCACGTCGCCCACCAGCTTGCCGTCCACGAAGTTCGTGCCCACGTCCACCACCACGGCGCCCGGCGCGACCATGTCGGCCCCGATCAGCCCGGCCCGGCCGGCGCAGGCCACCACGATCTCGCCCTCCCGCACCGCCGCGCCCAGGTCCGGCGTGCGCGAGTGGCACACCGTGACCGTCGCGTTGGCGTGCAGCAGGAGCATCGCCACCGGCTTGCCGGTGATGTTGCTCCTCCCCACCACCACCGCGCGCTTGCCGGCGACGTCCACGTCGTGCCTCCGCAGCAGCTCCATCACCGCCAGCGGCGTGGCCGGCGCCAGCGCCGGCAGCCCCAGGAACAGCCGCCCGGCGTTCAGCGGGTTCACCCCGTCCACGTCCTTCAGCGGGTCCACCGCGGCAACCACCGCGTCCTGGTCCACGCCCTCCGGCAGCGGGAGCTGGACGAGGACGCCGGCCACCTCGGGGTCGCGGCCCAGCTCCTCGACCACCTCCACCGCGCCGCCGGTGTCGCCCGGCAGCGACGTGGTCCGCGCGGCCACCCCGAGCTCCTCGCAGAGCCCCACCAGCCGGTCGGCGTACACCCCCGAGGCCTCGTCCGCGCTGCGCACCACCGCCAGCG
>JALZEZ010000418.1 GCA_030861775.1 Actinomycetota bacterium | reverse complement strand
GTACCGGGCCGTCGCGCTCGCGCACCTCGAGCGGGGCGGCGACGCGGCCGAGCGGGCGGCTGGCGCGCGCATCGAGCTGGGCGAGCGGGTGCTGCTCGACGGGCGCGACGTGACCGACTCGATCCGGACCCCGGAGGTGACCGAGGAGGCCTCGCGGATCGCGACCAGCCGCGACGTCCGGCGGGCGATGGTCGAGAAGCAGCGCGAGCTGGTGCGGAGCGGCGACTGGGTGGCGGAGGGCCGCGACATCGGCACGGTGGTGGCGCCGGACGCGGAGTTGAAGATCTTCCTCACCGCGAGCCCCCAGGCGCGCGCCCGCCGCCGCGCGGTGGACCTCGGCACGGACTGGCAGGTCGTCCTGCGCGACCAGCAGCTCCGCGACGCCCAGGACCGCGAGCGCGCGCACTCCCCGCTGCGCCCCGCGCCGGACGCGATCGAGCTGGACACGACCGACCGCCCCGCCGAGGACGTGATCGCCCAGATCGCGGGGCTGGTCGCCGAAGCCCGGCGCTGATGGCGCTCCCCCGGGTGGCCGTGATCGGCTACCCCAACGTCGGCAAGTCCACCCTGGTCAACCGGCTGACCGGCACGCGCGAGGCCGTCGTGCACGAGCAGGCGGGCGTCACGCGCGACCGCAAGGAGCTCGAGGCCGACTGGAACGGCCGCCGCTTCCTGCTGGTGGACACCGGCGGGGTGGACCTCGCGGACCGCGACGAGCTGGCCCGCCAGGTGCAGGCCCAGGCGCGCGCCGCGCGCGAGGGGGCCGAGGCGATCGTGCTCGTCGTGGACGCCCGCGCCGGCCTGCGCCCCGGGGACGAGGAGCTGGCCGCGGAGCTGCGCGGGGCGCCGGTGCCGGTCGTGGTGGCGGCCAACAAGGTGGACAGCGCGGCCGCGATCCCGGACGCGGCGGAGTTCCACCGCCTGGGCCTGGGCGACCCGGTGGCGGTGAGCGCGGCCCAGGGCCTGGGCACCGGCGACCTGCTCGACCGGGTGGCCGAGGCCCTCGACGAGGCCCCGGAGCCGGAGGCCGCCGAGGAGGTCCCGCGGATAGCCGTCATCGGCCGTCCGAACGTCGGCAAGTCCTCGCTGGTGAACGCCTGGCTCGGCCAGGAGCGGGTGATCGTCTCCGAGCGCGCCGGGACCACGCGCGACGCGGTGGACACGCGGCTCGAGGTGGACGGGCGCCCGATCGTGCTGGTCGACACGGCGGGCCTGCGGCGGCGGGGGAAGATCGCGGGCACGGTGGATTGGTACGCCCAGCTCCGCTCGGAGCGGGCGGCCGAGCGGGCGGACGTGGCCGTGGTGGTCTGCGACGCCTCCGAGGCCCTCACCACCGAGGACCTGCGCGTGGGCGAGCTGGCCATGCAGAAGGAGTGCGCGACCCTGCTCGCGCTGAACAAGTGGGACGTCGGCCGGACCGACCTCGACGACGCCCGCGAGCGCGCCCAGAACCGGCTGCGGCAGCGCCCCGAGGTGCTGGCGGTCTCGGCCAAGACCGGTCGCGGGGTGCGCCGCCTGCTCCTGCGCGCCCTCGAGCTGGCCGACCGGGCGACCACCCGCATCCCCACCGCCGAGCTGAACCGCTTCCTGTCGGACATCCAGGCCACGCGCGAGCCCCCGGTGGTGCGCGGGCGGCGCCTGCGGCTGCTCTACATGACCCAGTACGAGACGCGCCCGCCGCGCTTCAGCGTGCAGGTCTCGGACCGCGGCCGGCTGACCCGCGACTACGGCTTCTTCATCGAGAACCGGCTGCGCGAGCGCTACGGCCTCCACGGCGTCCCGCTGGTGATCGAGTACCACGGCCGCGACGAGCGCCGCTAATCTCGGACGCTTCCAAGAACCCGATTCCGGAGCGCTGCCGCAGACCGATGACCACCACTTCCCTGTCCGACAACGAGTACCTGTTCACGTCCGAGTCCGTCACCGAGGGGCACCCGGACAAGATGGCCGACCAGATCTCGGACGGGGTCCTCGACGCGGTCATGCGCGACGACCCGACCGGCCGCGTGGCCTGCGAGACGCTCGTGAACACCGGCCTCGTGGTGGTCTCGGGCGAGATCTCGACCACCACCTACGTCGACGTCCCGAAGATCGCTCGCGAGACGATCAGGAAGATCGGCTACGACGACGCCAGCTACGGCTTCGACTGCAACACCTGCGCGGTGATCACCGCGATCGACGAGCAGTCCCCGGACATCGCCCAGGGCGTGAACGAGGCGTACGAGATGCGCCACGACCCGGCTGACGACGACGAGCTCGACAAGGCCGGCGCGGGCGACCAGGGGATGATGTTCGGCTACGCCACGCGCGAGACCCGCGAGCTGATGCCGATGCCGATCGCGCTGGCGCACAAGCTCGCCCACCGCCTGGCGGAGGTCCGCCGCGGCGACGTGATGCCGTACCTGCGCCCGGACGGCAAGACCCAGGTCACCGTCCGCTACGAGAACGGCCGCCCGATCGAGATCGAGAAGGTGCTGATCTCGACCCAGCACAAGCCGGGCGTGGACTCCGAGACCCTGATCAAGCCCGACCTCTACGAGCACGTCCTGCACCCGGTCCTGCCGTCCGAGCTGTACGACGAGAAGAAGCTGCTCGACAACTTCCTCGTCAACCCCACCGGCAAGTTCGAGATCGGCGGGCCGATGGGCGACTGCGGCCTGACCGGGCGCAAGATCATCGTCGACACCTACGGCGGCGCCGCCCGTCACGGCGGCGGCGCGTTCAGCGGCAAGGACCCGTCGAAGGTCGACCGCTCGGCCGCCTACGCCGCCCGCTACGTGGCCAAGAACGTCGTGGCGGCTGGCCTCGCGGACCGCTGCGAGATCCAGGTGGCGTACGCGATCGGCGTGGCCCGGCCCGTGTCGCTGATGGCCGAGACCTACGGCACCGAGCGCGTGTCGCGGTCGAAGATCGGCCAGCTCATCGAGGAGCACTTCGACCTGCGGCCGGCGGCCTTCCGCCAGGAGCTCAAGCTCCACCGGCCGATCTACCAGAAGACCGCGGCGTACGGCCACTTCGGCCGCGACGACCACGACTTCACCTGGGAGAAGACCGACAAGGCCGACGCGCTGCGCGAGGCGGCCGGTCTGTCGTCCTCGGAGAGCGCCGTAACGGCGTAACTTCGAGGCGCCACGCCGGTTCTGACCGGTGTGGCGAGGATGGCGATACGGGCGGCGCTGGCGGTCCTGCTCGCGTGCGGGGCGGGCGTGGCGAGCGCCGCGACGGTGACCGGGACCTCCGAGTCGGGCGTCAAGACCTCCGACACGGGGAAGTTCGCCT
>JALZEZ010000161.1 GCA_030861775.1 Actinomycetota bacterium | reverse complement strand
CCGCTCGCGAGCGTGCTTCCGGCGCTAGTCGAGGAGCTCGAGCCGCCCACCACGCTCGCGCACGTCCAGCGGGTCTGGGCGGAGGTGGCCGGACCGGCGATCGCCCGCGAGGCCGAGCCCGTCTCGGAGCGCTCCGGCGTCCTCTCGGTGGCCTGCCGATCGGCGGTCTGGGCGCAGGAGATCGAGCTGATGTCGGCCGACCTGGTCGAGCGCCTGAACGCGGCCCTGAAGGGCGCTGGCGAGGCCCCGCCGCTGCGCTCGCTGCGGGTATCGGCGGGCGGTGTTGCACGCTCGTTTCCATAACTGCCCAAAATGTGACGATTTGCGGGCATTTTGTAACACGCGGAACCCCGGTTCCGCCCTCGGCCGCTGCTATCCTTCAGGACCGAGATCGAGGAGCCCCGAGTTGCCGCGAAACACCGGTCGGCCTCGGGGTCTCGTCGCGTAAAGAGACCGCTCGCGCGCCGCCGCGCGGGCCCGACGAAAAGAGAGCTTTGGCGAAGAAGTCCTCCACGGACAAGACCTCGTACGGGGCCAAGGACATCACCGTCCTCGAGGGCCTCGAGGCGGTCCGCAAGCGCCCCGGCATGTACATCGGGTCCACCGGGACCCGCGGCCTCCACCACCTCATCTACGAGGTCATGGACAACTCCGTGGACGAGGCCCTCGCCGGCGAGTGCGACCACGTCCAGATCGCGATCCACCCGGACAACAGCGTCACGGTCACCGACAACGGCCGCGGCATCCCGGTGGACATGCACGAGAAGGAGAAGCGCCCGGCGGCCGAGGTGGTGCTCACCGTCCTCCACGCGGGCGGGAAGTTCGGCGACGGCGGCGGCTACAAGGTCTCCGGCGGCCTGCACGGCGTCGGCGTGTCGGTCGTGAACGCGCTGACCGAGCGGCTCGACCTGACGATCTGGCGCGACGGCCACGAGTGGACCCAGACCTACGCGCGCGGCGTCCCCCAGACCGAGCTGAAGAAGGGCGCGAAGAGCGACAGGCGCGGCACGAGCATCACCTTCCTGCCCGACCTCGAGATCTTCGAGACGATCGACTACGAGCGCCCCACGCTCGAGCAGCGCTTCCGCGAGATGGCGTTCCTCACGAAGGGGCTGCGGATCGACTTCGCCGACGAGCGCGGCGAGAGCTTCGAGACGAGCTTCAAGTACGACGGCGGCATCCGTGACTTCGTCAGCTACCTGCACTCGCAGGGCACGAAGGACCCGCTCCACAAGAAGATCGCCTACCTCGAGGACTCCTCCGACCTGGGCGAGGTCGAGGTCGCGCTCCAGTGGAACAACTCGTACCAGGAGTCGCTCCTCTCGTTCGCCAACAACATCAACACGCACGAGGGCGGCACGCACCTGTCCGGCTTCCGGTCGGCGCTCACCCGCACGCTGAACGCCTACGCGCGCCAGACCGGCGAGCTGAAGGAGAAGGACGACAACCTCCAGGGCGAGGACGTGCGCGAGGGCCTCACCGCGATCATCTCGGTGAAGGTCGCCGAGCCGCAGTTCGAGGGCCAGACGAAGACCAAGCTCGGCAACCCGCCCGTCGAGGGTTTCGTGCAGCAGGCCGTGAACAAGGGGCTCGCGGAGTTCCTGGAGGAGAACCCGCAGGACGCGCGCGCGGTGATCCGCAAGGCCGTTCAGGCATCGCGCGCACGCGAGGCGGCGCGCAAGGCGCGCGACCTCACGCGCCGCAAGTCCGCGCTCGAGAACTCCACCCTGCCGGGCAAGCTCGCCGACTGCTCGGTGCGCGACCCGGCGCTGGCCGAGATCTTCGTGGTCGAGGGCGACTCGGCCGGCGGCTCGGCCAAGCAGGGCCGCGACCGCAACACGCAGGCGGTCCTGCCCCTCCGCGGCAAGATCATCAACGCCGAGAAGAACCGGATCGACAAGGTCCTCTCGAACCAGGAGATCCAGGCGATGATCACCGCGATCGGGACCGGGATCCGCGAGGAGTTCGACATCGAGAAGGCCCGCTACCACAAGGTGATCGTCATGTGCGACGCCGACGTGGACGGCGCCCACATCCGCACGCTGATCCTCACGTTCCTGTTCCGCGAGATGCCCGACCTGATCGAGGCCGGCTACGTGTACCTGGCGAAGGCGCCGCTCTACAAGGTCAAGCAGGGCAAGACCGAGCTCTACATCGAGCGCGAGTCGGACCTCGAGGAGTTCCTGCTGCGCGACAAGCTGGAGAAGCTCGAGCTGTTCGACCGCACCGGCGCGCAGTTCAAGCTCACGCAGGCGCGGTGGCAGAAGTACGGCCGGCTGCTGAAGCAGTACGAGGGCTGGGCGTCGTCGCTGCGCGCGGAGTACGGCTACGACACGATCACGTTCCTCGAGGAGTCGCAGATACTCGACGAGGGCGCCAACAGCGCCGACGCGGTCGTCGAGCTCATCAGCAAGGCCGACCCCGAGGGTGAGCCGTACGAGACCGAGCTGACCGGACAGGACGACCTCGAGCTGCGCGTGCGCGTGGTGGAGCGCTCGACGGGCTCGGCCTCCACCTACCACCTGCGCCGCGCGATGTTCGAGGACCCCGAGTACCACGGCTTCGTGCGCGTGCACGGCGAGCTGCGGGCGCTGGCCGGCACGCCGCCGTTCACGGTGCAGCTCGGCAAGAAGGACGAGAAGGCGCTGTCGTTCGAGGACCTGCGGCGGGCCGTGCTCGACGTGGCCAAGGAGGGCGTGCACATGCAGCGCTTCAAGGGCCTCGGCGAGATGAACGCCGACCAGCTCTTCGACACCACGATGGACCCGTCGCAGCGCACGCTCCAGCAGGTCACGGTCGACGACGCGAGCGCCGCCGACCAGATCTTCTCGATGCTGATGGGCGACAAGGTCGAGCCGCGGCGGATCTTCATCGAGACCAACGCCCGCGACGTCGCGAACCTGGACGTGTAGCGCATGGCCACGGCCGACCAGCTCTCCGGCGGGAACATCGAGCCGCGCCTCCTCGAGGAGGAGATGCGGTCGTCGTACCTCGACTACGCGATGAGCGTGATCGTCGGGCGCGCGCTGCCCGACGTGCGCGACGGGCTCAAGCCGGTCCACCGCCGCGTGCTGTACGCGATGCAGCTCGGCGGGCTCCAGCCCAACCGGCCGTACCGCAAGTGCGCGCGCGTGGTCGGCGACGTCATGGGCTCGTTCCACCCGCACGGCGACCAGGCGATCTACGACACGCTCGTGCGCCTCGCGCAGGACTTCGCGCAGCGCTACCCGCTCGTGGACGGTCAGGGCAACTTCGGCTCGATCGACAACGACCCGCCGGCCGCCCAGCGCTACACCGAGGCGCGGCTCGCGCCGCTGGCCACGGAGCTGCTGCGCGACATCGACGCCGACACCGTCGACTTCGGCCCCAACTACGACGACTCCCAGATGGAGCCGCTGGTCCTCCCGGCGCGCTACCCGAACCTGCTCGTCAACGGCTCGGCCGGCATCGCCGTCGGCATGGCCACGAACATCCCGCCGCACAACCTGCGCGAGACGATCGACGCGACGATCGCCTACATCGAGGATCGCGACATCGACACCGCGGGCCTCATGAAGTACGTCAAGGGGCCGGACTTCCCGACCGGCGGGATCATCGTCGGGCGTCAGGGCATCCGCGACGCGTACGCCTCCGGCCGCGGCCGCATCGTCGTGCGCGCCCGCGCGCACATCGAGCCGCTGCGCCAGGGCAAGGAGGCGATCATCGTTACCGAGATGCCCTACCAGGTGTCGAAGGGCGACGGGCGCAACGACGGCAGCGGGCTGATCAAGAAGATCGCCGAGGTCGTCAACGACAAGAAGGTCCCAGAGGTCTCGGACCTGCGTGACGAGTCCGACAAGTCGGGCGTCCGGCTGGTCATCGAGCTCAAGCGCGACGCCATCCCCAAGGTCGCGCTCAACAAGCTCTACAAGCACACGCCGATGCAGACGACGTTCGGCGCGAACATGGTCGCGCTGGTCGACGGCGTGCCGAAGACGCTCGGGCTGCGGCAGCTCATCCACTACTACGTGGAGCACCAGCGCGAGGTCATCGTGCGCCGCACCAAGCACGAGCTGCGCCGCGCCGAGGCGCGCGCGCACATCCTCGAGGGGCTGCTGATCGCGCTGCGCAACATCGACGCGGTCATCGAGCTGATCCGCGGCTCGCGCGATCCGGACACCGCTCGCGACGGGCTGATGTCGCAGTTCGAGCTCTCGCGCGAGCAGGCGCAGGCGATCCTCGACCTCCGCCTCCAGCGCCTCACCGCGCTCGAGTCCGGCAAGATCGAGCAGGAGCACGCCGACCTGGTCGAGCGGATCCGCGAGCTGCGCGAGATCCTCGGCGACGAGACCCGCGTGCTCGGGCTGATCAAGGAGGAGCTCGAGGAGATCCGCGATCGCTACGGCGACGAGCGGCGCACCGAGATCACCCACTCCGAGGACGAGGTCGGGATCGAGGACCTCATCGCCGACCAGCAGATGGTCATCTCGATCACGAAGTCGGGATACATCAAGTCGCTGCCGCTGGCCACCTACCGCTCGCAGAAGCGCGGCGGCATCGGCGTGATCGGGATGGACATGAAGGACGAGGACTACATCGAGCACCTCTTCGTGTGCTCGACGCACGACTACCTCCTGTTCTTCACGAACCGCGGGAAGGTCTACCGCCAGAAGGTGTACGAGCTGCCCGAGGCGCAGCGCACGGCGAAGGGGCGAGCGCTGGTGAACGTGCTGCCGCTGCGCGAGGGCGAGTTCGTGCGCGCGGTGCTCTCCACGCGCGACTTCACCGAGGGCAAGTACCTCGTCTTCGCCACCAAGAAGGGCCAGGTCAAGAAGACCGAGTTCCTGGCCTACAACACGCCGATCAAGGCCGACGGGATCATCGCGATCAAGATCGCCGAGGACGACGAGCTGGTCGCCGTCCGCCGGACCAGCGGCGATGACGACATCATCATGGTCTCGCGCTCCGGGCAGGCGATCCGCTTCAACGAGTCGGAGGCGCGCGCGATGGGCCGCGACACCGGCGGCGTGCGGGGGATGAACGTCGCGCAGAAGGACAACTGCGTGCTGGCGATGGACGTCGCGCGCGAGGACACCGAGCTGCTGGTCGTGACGGAGAACGGGTTCGGCAAGCGCACGGCGATCGCGGACTACCCGATCAAGCACCGCGGCGGCATGGGCGTGCAAACGATCAAGCTGACCGAGAAGAAGGGCGGCCTGGCCGGAGCGCTGATCGTGCGCGAGCACCACGAGCTGGTGTTCATCTCGCAGAACGGGATGGTCCAGCGCACCGCCGTGCGCGGCATCTCGCGCTACGGCCGAGCCTCCCAGGGCGTGACGCTGATGAACCTCCGCGACGACGACCTCGTGAGCGCCGTGGCCCTGGTGATGGAGACCTCCCAGGACACCGCGGCGGCCGTGGTCGACGAGCTGCCGGACGCCGGCCCCGACGGCGGCGTGGACCCCTCCGGCAACGGCGCTCCCCCCGCGGCGTAGGACGACCGAGTAGCCCGGCCCTCCTCGCCGCCTACGACGACCTCCGATTCTGCTTGAATGGCAGGACCAGGGAAAGGAGGTGGTCCGTACGTTGAGTGACAGTTCTTACGGGACCCTGGAGGTGCCCGGCCGCTAGGTCGGACGCTGGACCCGCCTAGGGAGTCCACCCCGGGCACCGTCGGAGGCGGAGGTCGGATCTGGTCCCCCCGGCCGGCGCATTAGCAAGGGCCACCGCGCGAAGGAGCGCAAGCCGATTCAGCGCACCGGTGCGAGCGACGGCGTTTCAGTGCCGCAGTCGATACAGCCAGCAGTTCTTCGAGGGGCGTCCCGCACGGGGCGCCCCTCGTGCTTCGCCGGCTAGATCTCGACGAAGCGCCCCTCGGGTCCGGCGTTCAGGAGCAGCGTCGGCCCGATCCGCTCCTCCTTGCCGCCGTCCTGGTGGATGTGGCCGCAGACGGCCAGCGGCGGCTCGACGCGCTCGATCGCCCGCAGGATCGCCTCGCTCCCGAGCCCCCACCCGTCGAGATGGCCCTTCGGCGGCGAGTGGAGCACCAGCACGGCGCCGCTCGGGCAGGCGGCGAGCCTCTCCTCGGCCTCGTCCTCCGTGAGGTCGAAGCTCCAGTCCCAGGGGGTGGCCGGGACCCCGGCGCCGAGCCCGAAGAACGTCCGCCCGCCGATCTCGCAGGACCCGCCGTGGAGCACGGTGGCCGCCTTCCACCCGCCGCACGCCTCGCGCAGCGCCTCCTCGGTCTCGTTGTTGCCGGGCACGAGGACCGTCGGCGTCTCGACCACCACCAGCATGTCGATCACGTCGCCGATCCCCCGGTGCGCGGAGGCGAAGTCGCCGGCGGCGATCACCACGTCGGCGTCGGCGGCCATGTCGGCCAGGCGCTGCGCTTGTCGCTTGTCGCGATGGACGTCGCTGAAGCAGAGCAGCCGCACGCGCGGGCCGCCGCTACGCCGCGGCGGGCAGGTACTGCTGCCACGCCTCCGGCACGCGCGTGACGGCCACGTGCACGAAGATCGTGGGGCTGGGCGCCTTCGGCTTACGGCGCGGGTGCATGCCGGCCACCTTCGGCAGGTGGTCGCCCTTGCGCCGGTTGCACGGCGCGCAGCAGGTCACGATGTTGTCCCAGCCGGAGGTGCCGCCCTTCGAGCGCGGGATCACATGGTCCACCGTGAGCGTCCCGTGGCCGGTGCCGCAGTACTGGCACGACCAGCCGTCGCGGGCGAAGATCGCGCGCCGGGTGATCTTGCGGCTGTGCGCGTCGCGCGGCACGCGCACGTAGGTCACGAGCCGGATGACGGCCGGGCGCGGGACGGTCAGCGTCTCGGCGTGCAGGTCGCGCTCGGAGCGCTCGACCAGCTCCGCTCGCTGCTTCAGGACCAGGACCACGGCGCGGCGCACCGTGCACACGTTGATGGGCTCGTACGAAGCGTTCAGCACGAGCACACGGCTATTCGTTCCTGGAACCGTGGCGGTAGCCACCGGCCGCCAGTCTAGCCGCCGACCGGGTACGACCCCAGCACCTTCAGGGTCCGGACGCGCTCTCCGAGCGCGCTCAGCGCCTCCGCCACGTGCGGCTCGGCGACCGACCCCTCGAGGTCCGCGAAGAACATGTAGTGGCCGAGCTGCACCCGCCGCGGCCGCGACTCGATCTTGGTCAGGTTGATGCCGCGGTCCGCCAGCTCGGAGAGCACGCCGACCAGCGCGCCCGGCGACTCGTCGTTGAAGCCCCAGAACACGATCGAGGTCTTGTCGGGCGCGTGCGGCGGCTCAACGTCCTCCGGCGCGAGCCACACGAAGCGGGTGAGGTTGTCGTCGCGGTCCTCGACCCCCTCGGCCAGCACCGCGCACCCGTACAGCTCGGCGGCCAGGCGCGGCCCCAGCGCCGCCCAGGGCTCCGCGGACTCGGCCACGGTGCGCACGGCGTCGGCCGTCGAGGG
>JALZEZ010000026.1 GCA_030861775.1 Actinomycetota bacterium | reverse complement strand
CGTCCGCGACGAGCTGATCGCGGCGGGCGGCCGCCCGCGCCGAGCCGCGCTCAGCGGCGTGGCCGCGCTCACGCCCGGCGAGCGGCGCGTGGCCGAGATGGCCGCCGCGGGGATGTCGAACCGCGAGATCGCGGAGACGCTGTACGTGACGATGAAGGCGGTGCAATGGCACCTGCGGCACGTGTACCGCAAGCTCGGCGTGACCGACCGGACGGAGATCGGGGCGTGTCTGGACGAGGAGAGCGCGCCGTCCGACGCGTGATGCCGCCGGACGCGGCCTAGGCGTTCTCGGACTGCCGGAGGAGCGTGCCGGTGGTCTGCTCCAGGATGCGGCGCCAGGCGCGCGTGCGCTCCTTCTCCCGCTCGAAGTGCTTGATGACCTTGCGCACGCGGGTGGCGGAGATCTCGATCCCGTGGCGGGCGCACACGGCCCGCAGCCGGTCGTAGTCCTTCGCGAGCTGGAGCGTGACCGACTCGAACCCGTGGCGGGCGATCTCGATCCGCCGGGTGAAGTTCATGATGTTCGTGTCGAACATCAGCTCGTCGTTGGGGTCGGGCTCGATCAGGATGATGTCCACGCCCTGGTACTTCTCCTGCCAGACGCGGACCGCCTCGTGCAGCCGCTGGTGGGCCATCAGCTTGAAGGCCTGGTAGCCGATCTGCGGGAAGCCCATGTCGGCCACGCGGCGCACGCGGCTGCCGGTCATGGTCGGGATCAGCTTCTGGAAGTCGTTCACGTACGGGACCAGCGGGTTCACGACGATCACGAACTTGGCCCCGGCCTCCACCGCCACGTCCACGTTGGTGGTCGAGCGGATCCCGCCGTCCACCAGGTGACGGCCCTTGATCTCCGACGGGCGGTAGATCATCGGCAGGCCGGTCGAGGCCGCGGCGGCGCGCGAGATCGGCACGTCGTCCCAGCCGTCGGCGCCGAAGACGATCCGCTCGCAGGTGTCGAGGTCGGTCGCGGTCAGGTAGAGCTCGTTCTCCAGCAGCCGGAAGTCGTTGACCCGGTCCGGGTCGCTGAGCACCTCGTGCAGGTAGCGCTCGATCCCCTCCCCGACGTAGAGGCCCCCCGGGAGGCCCTCGGCCAGCCCCAGGGCGAGGTCCATCATCGAGACGTTGCGCGGGTTGGAGAGCAGCGAGCGGACCACGCCGAGCGAGCGCAGCGGCATCAGCGCGAGGCTCTTGGCCAGGGCCGGGTAGTCCACCTGGAGGACCGTCCCCATGTTGATGTCGCGGAACGGGGTCGGCGTCTGCTGGTTGACGACCCGCATCATCTCCTCGGGGGTCACCCCGTTCGCGGCCAGGCTGGCCACGAACGAGCCGGCGCTGGTGCCCACGTAGACGTCGAACTCGTTGATCGTCCGGTTGACCGCGAGCAGGTCGATCGCCCGCAGGGCGCCGATCTCGTAGACGCCGCCGGTCACTCCGCCGCCGCCAAGCACGAGCGCCGTCTTGGAGCGGCGGCCGCGGCGGCGGGCGGGCTTCGGGCGCTGCGCCGGCCGCTTGGCCGGCTTCTCGAGCTTTACGACCTTGCCCATGCCCGGGCGAGTATGGCAGCGATCGGCGCCGGCGCCAGTCGGCCTTTCCGCAACCAGCGGGCGTTACCCTGGTTGTCCCCTGCGACGAATGCCCTGCATCCGCCGCCTCATCCCCCTGCTCGCCGTGCTGCTGGCGGTACCGGCCGCCCCTGCCGCGGCGCAGAGCGAGCGCGACGCGCTGCGGAAGGTGCTCGTGCGGGAGATGAGCCGGGCCCCGGCGTCCTCCGGCGCGTACGTGGCCGACGCCGACTCCGGGGCCGGCCTGTTCGGCTGGCGCTCGGGCGCCAAGCGCATCCTGGCGTCCAACACCAAGCTCTTCACCGCCGGCGCGGCGCTGGGCCGCGAGGGCCCCGGCGCCGTGCTCGAGACGCAGGTGCTCGGGGTGGGGGCGATCGACCCGGTCACGGGCACCTTCCCGGGCGACCTCTACCTGCGTGGGGCCGGGGATCCCAGCTTCGGCAGCGACGCCTACAACCGTGCCCGCTACGGCGGGGGCGCCAGCGCCGAGGCCCTCGCCCAGGAGCTGTACGACGCCGGCCTGCGCCGCGTGCGCGGGGCGATCGTGGGCGACGAGTCGCTGTTCGACCGCCTGCGCGGCACCGCCTACTCGGGCTTCCACGGCTCCGGCGACATCGGCGGGCCGCTGACCGCGCTCGCCTACAACCACGCCCGGACCGCGCAGGGCCGCTTCCAGGTCAACCCGCCGGTCTACGCCGCGGCCCGCTTCGCGGACGCGCTGCGCAAGCGGAAGATCAAGGTGGACGAGGCCGCCGCCGCGGGCGAGACGCCGGACGGCGCGCTGGAGCTGGCCGACGTGGAGTCGGCGCCGATGTCGCGGCTGGCCCAGATCACCGGCGTGCGCTCGGAGAACTGGTTCGCGGAGATGCTGCTCAAGGGGCTCTCGGCGAGCGGCACCACCCGCGCCGGCGCAGCCGAGGCGCGCGGCTACGCCCGCTCGCTGGGCGCGGAGGTGAGCCTGGCGGACGGGTCCGGCCTCTCGCGCTCGAACCGCGCCTCGCCGCGCGAGGTGGTCGACTTCCTGGTCGGCGAGCGCGACCGGCCGGAGTCCGGATCGTTCGAGGCCGCCCTCCCCACCGCGGGAGTGAGCGGCACGCTGGCCGACCGGATGCGCAGCGGGCCGGCCCGCGGGCGCTGCCGGGCCAAGACCGGCACGATCCGGGCCGTGACCACGCTCTCCGGCTACTGCGGCACCCGCGGCGGTAGCACGCTGGCGTTCTCGATCCTGATGAACAACGCCAGCATCGCGCCCCGCGGGGCGCGCCAGGACCGCATGGTCCAGGCAATCGCCAGGTACGGCGGCTAGCCTCGTACCCGTGACGATCGACCAGGCAGTCGAGCTCCTCGAGCTGGAGCCGCCGGCCGACCTGCGCGACATCCAGCTCGCGCGCCGCAAGCTGGCCAAGCGCTGGCACCCCGACCGGGCCGCACCGAGCCAGCGTCACGTGCACGAGCGGCAGATGAAGAGCATCAACTCGGCCGCCGACCTGCTCGCGACGCGCGTGAACGACGCCGGGCCGATCACGCTGGTGGACGTGAAGGTGAGCGCCGATGTCTGGCGCCAGCAGCAGGCCGAGGCGGGCGAGCGCGCCTACGCCGCCGCCCAGGAGGAGCCGCGGACGCGCCGGGCCGGCACCCAGGCCGAGCGCTCGATCGTCTACCGCTACGTGCGCTCGGCGAGCTTCCCGGAGTGGGGCGTGGGCAGCATCGTGGACGTGCGCTTCAGCGGGGACGGGGACGAGATCCAGCGCTGGGCCCGGGTGGAGTTCGGCAACGGGGTGCACCTGCTCCCGATCGACAACCTGACCTTCGTGGACTTCCGCCAGCACGAGAAGGACGTGGAGCGCGCCGACCGCTTCCTGGCCGCGGCACGCGACGCGGTGGCCGAGCGCAAGCACGACCTCGCGATCAAGCGGCTGGTCTACGCCCGCAACGCCGACCCCCGCCGCCCCGAGATCCTCAGCCTGCTCGCCTACGAGTACTTCCACGACGGCCGGCTGAAGGAGGCCGGGCGGGCGGTGCGCGACTGGATCCGCGCCGAGCCCGACCTGCCCGCGGCCTATCGCCTGGCGGCCTCGATCTACGCAGCCATGGGCGCCCACGACCTCGCCTCCGACATGGAGCGCGAGGCCCGGGCGGCCGAGCGGCGCCTGCGCGGCGCGCGCTCGGAGCGGCTGGCGGCCTAGTCCCCCGCGCCGCCGTCGAGCAGCGCCAGCAGGCGGTCCTTGTCGATCACGTCCACGCCGAGCTTCTCCGCCTTGGCCAGCTTCGAGCCAGGCTCGGAGCCGGCCACCACGAAGTCGGTCTTCTTGGAGACCGAGCCGGTCACCTTGCCGCCGGCGGCCTCGATCATCTCGGTCGCCTTCTCGCGCGACAGGTCCGGCAGCGTGCCGGTCAGGACGAAGGTGCGGCCGGCGAGGGGGCCCTCGGTGCCGGGCAGCGGCCCCTCCTCCTCCATCTTCAGCCCGCTCGCCCGCAGCCGCTCGATCAGGTCACGCGTCCGCTCCTCCGCGAGCGTCTCGGCGATCGTGCTCGCGAGGACCTCGCCGATGCCCGGCGTCTCGACGATCTGCTCGGGCGTGGCCGCCATCAGCGCGTCCATCGAGCGGAACTGGCCCGACAGGTTGCGCGCGTTCACGTAGCCGATCCCGGGGATCCCGAGCGCGTACAGCACGCGGAAGAACGGCACCTCCTTCGTGCCGTCGATCGCGGCCAGCAGGTTCCGGGCGGAGATCTCGCCGAAGCCCTCGAGCTCGGTGAGCTGCTCCTCGCGGAGCTCGTAGATGTCTGCCACGTTCGCGATCAGGCCGTCCTGGAGGAAGCGGTAGGCCTGCTTCTCGCCGAAGCCGTCGATGTCCATCGCCCCCTTGGAGACGAAGTGCTTGACCGCCTGGAAGAGCTGCCCCGGGCACGAGGCGCGGTTCGGGCAGATCGTCCAGACCCCGTCCTCGGGCTTGATCGTCTCCGTATCGCACGCCGGGCAGCGCTCTGGGGGCTGAGGCGGCGCGGAGCGGTTCTTGCGCCGCTGCGCCTGCGGCGTGGGCGAGACCACCTGCGGGATCACGTCCCCGGCGCGCATGACGATCACCTCGTCGCCGTCGCGCACGTCCTTGCGGCGCAGGTCCTCCTCGTTGTGGAGGGTGGCCAGCTTCACGGTCACGCCCGACACCTGCACCGGCTCGAGGTTCGCGAACGGGACCATGTGCCCGGTCCGGCCGACGTTCCACATGACCGAGCGCAGCGTGGTGGTGGCGGTCATCGGCGCGAACTTCCAGGCGATCGCCCCGCGCGGCTCGCGGCCCACCACGCCCAGCCCGCGCTGGCGGTCGAGGTCGTTGACCTTCACCACCACGCCATCGATCTCGTAGTCGAGCGACTCGCGGTCGTTCTCCCAGCGCCGGCACTCGGCGATCAGCGAGTCCAGCTCCTGGTGCACGCTCCAGTCGGGCGTGACCTTGAAGCCCGCCCGCTCGAGCCACTCCAGCTCCTCGCTGTGGGTGGCGTGCTCGATCCCGTCGGTGGCCCCGATGCCGTAGCACCAGATCGACAGCGGGCGGGCGGCCGCGATGGCGGGGTCGAGCTGCCGGATCGAGCCCGCGGCGCTGTTGCGCGGGTTGGCGAAGGTCGGCTCGCCGGCCTCGGCCCGCTGCTCGTTCAGCTTGGCGAACGCGGAGCGCGGCAGGTAGACCTCCCCCCGCACCTCCACCAGCGGCGGCGCGTCCTCGATCCGCAGCGGGAGCGCCTTGATCGTGCGCAGGTTCTGGGTGACCTCCTCGCCGATCTCGCCGTCGCCGCGGGTGGCGCCGCGGGTGAGCAAGCCCTCCTCGTAGACCAGCGAGATGGCGAGCCCGTCGATCTTCGGCTCGGCCACGTACTCGATGTCGTCCTCGGTCTCCGCCAGCCGCTTCACCCGCGTGTCCCAGGCCCGCAGCTCCTCCTCGTTGCGGGCGTTGGCCAGCGACAGCATCGGCTGGAGGTGCCGGACGGGCTCGAACTTCTCGAGCGGCGTCCCGCCCACCCGCTGGGTCGGCGAGTCCGGCGTGCGCAGGTCGGGGTGCTCGGCCTCGAGCGCGCGCAGCTCGTCCAGCAGCGCGTCGTAGTCCGCGTCCGAGATCTCCGGCTCGTCGAGGACGTAGTAGCGGTGGTTGTGGTGCTCGATGACGCGCCGCAGCTCGGCCGCGCGCGCCTCCGCGTCCGCCCTACTCAACCTCTTGGGCGGCCGGCGCGATCAGCCCGTCCAGGTCGAACCCGGAAAGGGCCTCGATGCCCGCCTCGTCGGTGAGGTCGAAGTGCAGCGGCGTGACCGCGATGCGGCCCTCGCTGAGCGCGGCGAAGTCGGTCCCCTCCTCCTCGTGGTGCCCCGGCCGCTCGCCGTAGATGCGGTAGCGCTTGCGGCCGTCGGCCTCCTCGGTCAGCTCGAGCTTGTCGCGGTAGATGCGCTTGCCGAGGCGGCACACGCGCGCGCCCACGGCGTCGCCGCCCGGCACGTTCACGTTCAGCAGCGTGCCCTCGGGGATCGGCACCCGCTCGATCTCCTCCACCAGCCGGGCCACGAACGCCGCGCCCTCGTCGAAGTCGAAGTGCAGGCCGGCCCGGAAGTCCATCTCGCCGCCGCTGGACTGCTGCGAGGCGGCGAGCGCGGGGATGCCGAGCACGACGCCCTCGAGCGCGGCGGCCACCGTGCCCGAGTAGGTGATGTCGTCGCCGAGGTTGGTGCCGTGGTTGATGCCCGAGACGATCAGGTCGGGGCGCTCGACCAGGCCGAGCACGGAGAAGCGGACGCAGTCGACCGGCGTGCCGTCGGTGGCGAAGCCGGTGGTGCCGTCCTCGAACTCGATCTCCTCGACCCAGAGCGGCTGGCGGGTGGTGATGCTCCTCGCGGTGGCGCTGCGGTTGGAGTTCGGGGCGATCACCGACAGCTCGATTCCCGGCACCTCCAGGAGGGCCTTGCGGAGCACGTTCAGGCCGGTGGCCTGGATGCCGTCGTCGTTGGTGAGGAGGACCTTCACGTGTTACAGGAACGTAAAAAAGGGGTCAGACCCCTTTTCAGGGTATTTCACGGCCTCCAGGTAGAGCCCGTGCGGGGGCGCGGTGTCGGCCGCCTCGGAGCGGGGGCGGCCCTCCAGGAGGCCCGCGAACCAGTCGACCCCGAAGCGGCCGCCGGCCACGGCCAGCATCGAGCCCACCAGCGTGCGGACCATGTGGCGCATGAAGGCGTCGGCCTCGATCCAGAAGGCGAGGACCTCCGCGCCGGCGAGCGGCGCGGAAGGGGGCTCGGGGAGCCACTCCGCCCGCAGCACGTCGCGCTCGAAGCGCACGTGGTCGGTCTCGGTGGGCGTGAAGGCGGTGAAGTCGTGGGTCCCGGGCAGGAGCGCCGCGCAGCGGCCTAGCGCCTCGCGGTCGACCCGGTGCGGCCAGTACAGCGCCCGCCCCTCCTCGAACGGGCTCGGCGCCTCGCGCAGGAGCACGCGGTAGCGGTAGGTGCGCGAGAGGGCGTCGCGGCGGGCGTCGAAGCCGTCCGGCGCGGGCTCGCTGGCCACCACACGGAGGTCGCGCGGCAGCACCCCGTTCAGAGCCCGGGCCGGCGCCGGGTCGCCGGCGTGCGAGGCCACCTGCCCGCGGGCGTGCACGCCCGTGTCGGTGCGACCGGCGACCGTCAGAGGCGTGGGCTCGCGCCGCACGACCTCCAGGGCCTCCTCCAGCACCCCCTGGACCGTCCGCTGCTCCGGCTGCCTGGCCCAGCCCCGGAAGCCGGAGCCGTCGTACTCGATCAGCAGCCGGGCGGTCAGCGCTTCTTGCGAGCCACGACGATCGCGTACTCCGCGTCGATCGCGACCGAGCCGTCGTCCGCGGTGTTGTGACGCTGGACGTTCTCGAGCATCTCGGCCGCCAGCCGCTCGCGCTGCTCGTCCTCGAGCTGCTGCGGCGGCCGCGGCATGTTCGACTGGAAGAACTCGCCCATCTCCTGGAGCGAGCCGAACCGCCACGGGACGGTGCTGGGCACGACCCGCACGCTCTCGGCGAACGGGGCGAAGCGCTCGCGCACGCAGTCCTCCTCGCCCCAGCGATACCCCGGCTCGACGCCCTCCGGGTCCGGCGGCCGGTAGCGGCGCAGGATGTCGAAGAACCCCGCCTGGAAGCCCTCCGGCCGCCAGTTGGCCATCCCCACGACGCCGCCCGGCCGGACGACCCGGAACAGCTCCGACGCCACACGCCCCGGCCGGGGGGCGAACATCGCACCGAAGACCGACACGACCGCGTCGAAGGAGCCGTCCTCGAACGGAAGCTCCTCGGCGTCCGCCTCGACCCACTCGATGTCGAGCCCCTCGGCCGCGGTGCGCTCGCGGCCCTGTGCCACCTGCTTCGGCGCGAAGTCCGACGCCACGGCCTCGGCGCCGGCACGCGCCGCCTCGACGGCGGCGTTCCCATTGCCGGCCGCCACGTCGAGCACTCGCATCCCCGGCCCGATCTCGCAGGCCCGGACCAGCTCGGCGGCGGCGGGGTTCAGCCGCTCGGCCAGCGGCGCGTACGGCCGCGTCCCCCACTCGGTGCGGGCGCTGGCCTTGAGCTCGTCGACCGGGTCGGTGTTCAGACCAGTTCCAGGTAGACCATCTCGGTCGCGTCGGAGTGACGCGGGCCGAGCTTGAGGATGCGCGTGTAGCCGCCGTGGCGGTCCTCGTAGCGCGGGGCGATCTCCTCGAACAGCTTGTAGACCACGAACTTGTCCTGGCCCAGCGCGGCGAGCGCCTGCCGCCGAGCGTGCAGGTCGCCGCGCTTGGCCAGCGTGATCAGCTTCTCGACCTCCGGGGCCACGGCCTTGGCCTTGGCCTCGGTGGTCTTGATCCGCTCGTGGTTGATGACCTCCCGCGAGAGGTTCATGAACAGCGCCTTGCGGTGCGAGGCGCTTCTCGAGAGCTTGCGGCGGTCGCGCTTGTGGCGCATGGCGGCGGAAGCCTAGCCCGGCCGGAGATCGAGGCCTCGGGACTTCAGCGTCTCGATGACCTCCTCGATCGACTTGCGGCCGAAGTTCGGGATCGCGTTGAGCTCGGACTCCGACTTCTGGAGCAGGTCGCCGACCGTCTGGATACCCGCCCGCTTCAGGCAGTTGTACGAGCGCACGCCCAGCTCGAGCTCCTCGATCAGGATGTCGTCCATCCCGTCCGGGGAGCGCCCGCCCGCAACCGCGCCGGCCGGGCCGGCGGCCGCGACCTCCGGGCCGTAGCCGTCGGCGGCCCCGGCCTGGAGCGCCTCGAGCCGGTCGGCGTCGGTGAAGATCGCCAGGCTCTTGATGAGGATCTCGGCCGCCTCGCGCAGCGCCGCCTGCGGCGCCACGGAGCCGTCGGTCTCGATGTCGAGCGTGAGCTTGTCGTAGTCGGTCCGCTGGCCCACGCGCGCGGCCTCCACCTGGTAGGCGACGCGCTTGACCGGCGAGAAGATCGAGTCGATCGGGATCACGCCGATCGGCTGGTCCGGGCTCTTGTTCTCCTCGGCCGGCGAGTAGCCGCGGCCGCGGCCGATCGTGAGGTACATCTCGAGCTTGGTCTTCTTCTCGAGCGTGGCGATGTGGACGTCCTCGTTGAGGAGCTCGACGCCCGAGGGCAGGTCGATGTCGCCCGCGGTCACCTCGCCGGGCCCGCTGGCGACCAGCGGGACCTCGATCTCGGTCGCCTCGGAGTGCATCCGGCAGACGATCTCCTTGAGGTTGAGGACGATGTCGGTCACGTCCTCCTTCACGCCGTTGATCGTGGAGAACTCGTGCGCTACGCCCTCGATCCGCACGCTCGTGACCGCCGCCCCGGCGAGCGAGGAGAGCAGCACCCGCCGCAGCGAGTTGCCGAACGTGTAGCCGAAGCCGCGGTCCAGCGGCTCGATCGTGAAACTGCCGCGGTTGTCCTCGACCTTCTCGGCGGAGATCTGGGGGGTCTGGAACTCGAGCATCAGGTGGGTTTCCTTCGTTTTCGGGTCCCGCCGCGGCGCGCAACGCGCGACAGCGGCGAGGAGTTCACTACTTCGAGTAGAGCTCGACGATGAGCTGCTCCTGCACCGGCGTGTCGATCTCCGACCGCTCGGGGTGGCGCAGCACCTTCGCCGTAAGTCCGTCGTGGTCCGCCTGGAGCCAGGCCGGCACGGCCGAGGTCAGCTCCGTTGCGTCCCTGATCGTCGCGGTGGCCTTGGAGGTGGCCTTGATCGCGATCACGTCGTTCTCGCGCACCTGGTAGGAGGGCACGTTCACGCGGCGGCCGTTGATGGTCCAGTGGCCGTGGAGGATGAGCTGCCGTGCCTGCCTCCGCGAGGCCGCGAACCCGAGCCGCACCAGGACGTTGTCGAAGCGCGTCTCGAGCAGGCGCAGCAGGTTCTCGCCGGTAACTCCCGGCTGGCGGCTGGCCTTCGCGTAGTAGTTGCGGAACTGCTTCTCCAGCACGCCGTAGTAGCGCCGCGCCTTCTGCTTCTCGCGGAGCTGGAGCCGGTACTCGGACTGCTTCATCCGGATCCGGCCGTGCTCGCCCGGCGGGTACTGGCGCCGCTCGACGCCGCACTTGTCGGTCAGGCAGCGCTCTCCCTTCAGGAAGAGCTTGGTGCCCTCGCGGCGGCACTGCTTGCACTGGGGGCCGGTGTCGCGGGCCACTAGACGCGCCTCCTCTTGCGGGGGCGACAGCCGTTGTGCGCCTGCGGCGTGACGTCGCGGATCCCGGTCACCTCGAGGCCGGCGGCCTGGAGGGAGCGGATCGCGGTCTCGCGGCCGGAGCCCGGGCCCTTGACGAAGACCTCGACCTTCTCGAGGCCCTGCTCCATGCCCTTGCGGGCGGCGGAGTCGGCGGTCACCTGGGCGGCGAACGGCGTGGACTTGCGCGAGCCCTTGAAGCCGGCGCCGCCGGCGGACTCCCACGCGATCACGTTCCCCTCCCTGTCGGTCAGGGAGACGATCGTGTTGTTGAAGCTGGTCTTGATGTGGGCCTGGCCGAACGGGATGTTCTTGCGGACCTTGCGCCGCCCACCGCGCCGTCCAGCGCCTCGCTGCTGAGCCATTACTTCTTCACCTTCTTCTTGCCGGCCACCTGCATCCGCTTCGGGCCCTTGCGCGTGCGCGCGTTGGTCTTGGTGCGCTGACCGTCCACCGGCAGGCCGCGCCGGTGGCGCAGGCCGCGGTAGGCCCCGATCTCCATCAGCCGCTTGACGTTCTGCGAGCGCTCGCGGCGGAGGTCACCCTCCACGGTCAGGCCGCCGTCGATGATGTCGCGCAGCTTGCGGACCTCGTCGTCGGTCAGGTCGCGGACCTTGGTGTCGCCGTCCACGCCGGCCTGCTGGAGGACCTGGCGGGCGGTCGAGTCGCCGACCCCGTAGATGTAGGTCAGGCCGATCTCGATGCGCTTGTTGAGCGGGATGTTGACACCAGAGATTCTCGCCATCGGGTTACCTCCGCGGGGCTTCCAGCCCCGCGCCGTGATAGTGCGCTTCGGCGTCCGGCCTCAAGTCAACCCTGCCGCTGCTTGTGACGGGGGTTCTGGCATATGACCAGCACCGCGCCGTGGCGGCGGATGATCTTGCACTTCTCGCACATTGGCTTTACCGACGCTCGGACCTTCACGGTTTTCGCGCTACCTGCTTTTCATTCGGAGAACCGGCACGGAGCCCAGGAGTCGGCCCCTGCCGCGTACAGCCCGTAGAGATTAGCAGCGCGATAACTTGGCGCCTCGGCGCTCGTCAGGCCGCCCCGGCGGCCGCCGCCGCGCCCTTCACGGACTCCTCCAGGTGCCACGGCGTCATGATCCGGGGGCCGTCGGCGGTGATCGCCACGGTGTGCTCGAAGTGGGCCGCCAGCGAGCCGTCCTGGGAGTAGACCGACCAGTTGTCGTCCCCCACCCGGATCGGCGGCGTGCCGACGTTCACCATCGGCTCGATGGCCAGGACCATGCCCTCGCCGAGCAGCGGCCCGGTGCCGGGCTCGCCGAAGTTCGGGATCTGCGGGTCCTCGTGCATGTCGCGCCCGATGCCGTGGCCCACCAGCGCGCGGATGACCGCGAAGCCGTCGGTCTCGACCCGCCGCTGGATGGCGGCCGAGACATCGCCCAGCCGGTTGCCGGGCCGGCACTGCTCGACCCCCTCGAAGAGCGCCTCGCGCGTGCAGGTGAGCAGCCGCTGGGCCACCGGGGTCACGTTGCCGACCGGGACCGTGATGGCCGCGTCGGCCACCCAGCCGTCGAGGATCACGCCGACGTCGATCGAGAGGATGTCGCCGCGGCTGAGCTTGTAGGGGCCCGGGATGCCGTGGACCACCATCGAGTTGGGCGACGCGCAGATCGACCCGGGAAAGCCGCGATAGCCGAGGAAGGCGGGCTCGCCGCCCTGGGAGCGGATGAAGCGCTCGGCAGCCTCGTCGAGCTCGCCGGTGGTCACCCCGGGCCGCGCCTTGCGCTTGAGCATCGTGAGCGTGCGGGCGAGCACCCGGCCGGCGGCACCGATCTGTTCGATCTCCTCGGGTGTCTTACGCACGATCACGGTCTCTCAGCCTATCTTCACGCCGATGCGAACACGACTCCTGGCGACGCTCGTGGTCGCTCTGCTGGCCGGATTGCCGACCGACGCCGGCGCCCAGGGCGCGGTCGCCTTCTCCTCGCTGCGCTGCGACCAGGACGGCCGGGAATCGACCGGGTCGCGACCCCCGGACATGCCGCCGTTCTGCACGCGCGGGCTGTTCGTGGTCGGCGACGACGGCACGGGGCTCAAGCGGCTGACCGACGGCGCCTCGCCCGGCCAGGAGCCCCGCAGCGGCGACTTCTCGCCGAGCTGGTCCCCGGACGGCGAGCGGATCGTGTTCGAGCGGCAGACGAGCGACGACAACGCGAATCGGCTCTTCACCATGCGCGCGAACGGCTCCGACCAGCGCCGGCTGATCGCGAGCCCGCCGCCCGATCTCCCCCGTGAGCGCCAGCCGGCCTGGTCGCCGCGCGGCGACCTGATCGTGTTCGCCGCCCCCGACTTCGAGGCGGGCTGCTTCAGCCAGGAGCTGCGCGGGGTCCGCCCCGACGGGAGCGGGCTGCACACGATCGGGCCTCCCGGCCACCACGCGTACTCCCCCACGTTCACCCCCGACGGCTCGAAGATCGTGTACTACGGCGGGCCGCTCCAGTGCACGGGCGGGCGCTTCCCGACGCCGACGGGCACTGACTACGCCGTCTGGCTGGCCGACCCCGACGGGACGAACCCGGCCCGGCTGACGGCGGGCGACATCCAGCCGGCCGCCAACGGCTTCAGCTTCTCCCCGGACGGCGAGCGGATCGCGGTCACGCTCCCCGACGGCGGCCTGTACACGGTTCGCACGGACGGGTCCGAGCTGACCCGGCTGACGGACTACATGAGCGTCGATCCCGACTGGTCCGGCACCGGCGAGGCGATCTTCTTCCAGGCCGGGACGAACGCCTTCGACACGACGATCAACCGGCTCTCGCTCGCCGTGTCCGCGCCCTCGATCGCGATCACGGCGCCCGGCCTCGGCGACGGTGAGCCCGACTGGTCGCTGCTGGGGCGGGTCACCTCGGCGCTGCCGGTCGTGGACGACCTCCCGCCGGTGGTCCTCCTCGGGGACCGCCTGGGCGTGCCGGCCGGGAGGTCCACCCGCAAGGCTCAGAGCGGGGTGCCCGGCCGCAGCCGGATCCCGTTCCTGGTGGTGGACCGCACCGGGATCCGCAGGGTCGAGGCCGCGGTGGGGCTGCGCGTCAAGGGCCGCTGCCGCTTCGCCGGCCCGAAGGGGCTCGGGCGGCGGCGGAGCTGCTCGGCCCCCGTCTACGTGCGCGTGAAGAGCGCGGCGGCGTGGCGCAGCCTCACGAAGCGGCTGCCGGCCGGCAAGTACCAGGTCCGCTTCCGCACCACCGACGTGCGCGGGAACACGGCGCGGCGGCCGAAGCCGCGCACCGTCCGGCTCAAGTAGCTAGAGCTCGTCCTCCAGCCGCAGCGTGGCCACGGCGGCGCGGATGTGGTCGTGGACCTCGGTGGGCTTGCGGCTGCCGTCGAAGCGGCGCAGGATGCCCGTGGCCTCGTAGTGCTCGGCCAGCGGCTGGGTCTGCTCGCGGTAGACGTCGAGCCGCTTCTTGACCGTCTCGGGCTTGTCGTCGTCGCGCTGGATCAGCCGCGAGCCGTCCTGGTCGCAGACGCCCTCGCGCTTCGGAGGGTCGAACTCCACGTGGTAGAGGTGCTGGTTCTTCACGCAGATCCGCCGCCCGGAGAGCCTGCGGATGACCTCCTCGTCGGGGGCCTCGATCAGCAGCGCGGCGGTCAGCCGCCGCCCGCGGCGCTCGAGTGCGTTCTCGAGGACGCTGGCCTGCTCCAGGTTGCGGGGGAAGCCGTCGAGCAGGAAGCCGTCCTCGGCCTCCTTCGAGTCGATCCGCTCCATGATCACCTTGCAGATCAGGTCGTCGGGCACGAGATCGCCGGCGTCCATGTACGACTTGGCCTCCTTGCCCACCTCGGTCTCGTCGGTGACCGCCTTGCGCAGGATGTCGCCGGTCGCGTAGTAGGGCAGGTCGAAGTCCTCGACCAGCCGCTGAGCCTGCGTGCCCTTGCCCGCGCCCGGTGGGCCGAGCAGGATCAGGTTGAGCTGCCCCATGCGGCGCGCAAGGCTACCGCCACGAGGCGCGTTCGGCTATCGCGGAGCGGGTGCGGCGACCTTCTGCGGCTGCGGGTCCGGGCGCTCGGTGGAGTCCGAGGAGGTCGCGAACGCGAGCGCCACGGCGAGGGCGGCACCCGCGGCGGCCGTCGCGAGGCCCTTGTTCGAGATCTCCGCCATTGCCCAAGGAGAACGGTGGCGGCGGACGGAAGTTGCGCGTTTTGCCGCGTTAAGCCGCGGCGGGAGCTACTTCAGGAAGCCCTCGTAGTTGCGCATCATGAGCTGCGCCTCGAGCTGCTTCATCGTGTCGAGGGCCACGCCCACGACGATCAGGATCGAGGTGCCGCCGAAGAAGAAGTTGGCCGAGGTCTGGTTGATCAGGATCGTCGGCAGGGCCGCCACGGCCGCGAGGTAGAGCGCCCCGGGGAACGTGAGCCGGGCCAGGATGCGATCGAGGAACTCGGCCGTTGGCCGGCCGGGTCTCACCCCCGGGATGAACCCCCCGTACTTCTTGAGGTTGTCGGCCTGCTCCACCGGGTTGAACGTGACCGCGGTGTAGAAGTACGTGAACAGGATGATCAGGATCGACTCGCCGACTATGTAGGCGGCGCCGTTCGGGCTGAAGAAGTTCGACATGTCACGCGCCCACGGCGACTGGATCAGCTCGCCGATCGTGGGCGGGAAGGCCATCAGCGAGGCGGCGAAGATCACCGGGATCACGCCGGCCATGTTCACCCGCAGCGGCAGGTAGGTGGACTGCCCGCCGGACATCCGCCGCCCCACGACCCGCTTGGCGTACTGCACGGGGATCCGGCGCTGGCCCTCCTGCATGAAGACGATGCCCGCGAGCACCGCCAGGGCGACGAACGGCATCATCACCTTGAAGACCTGGTCGGGGTTGGTCCACCAGGCCTGCACGCCGTTCGGCAGCCCGGCCACGATGCTGGCGAAGATCATCAGCGAGATCCCGTTGCCGATCCCGCGCTGGGTGATCAGCTCGCCGAGCCACATGACCAGCACGGTGCCGGCGGTCAGCGCGACGATGATCGTGAACACCGGCAGGAACGTGAACGAGTCGACGATCTCGCTGTTCGAGTCGCGGCCGAAGGTCCTGAAGAGGAAGACGTAGCCGATCGACTGGAGGAAGGCCAGCACGACGGTCAGGTAGCGCGTGTACTGCGTGATCTTCTGCTGGCCGACCTCGCCCTCCTTGCGCAGCTTCTCGAGCGAGGGCACGACCACCTGCATGAGCTGCAGGATGATCGAGGCCGTGATGTACGGCATGATCCCGAGCGCGAAGATCGCGAAGCGCTGGAGCGACCCGCCGGAGAACAGGTTCAGGAACCCGAGGACGTTCGAGCCGGTGAAGTTCTCGGAGATGTCCTTGACGGCGTCGGTGTTGATGCCCGGCGCCGGGATGAAGGCGCCGACCCGGTAGAGCAGCAGCATCGCGCCGGTGAACAGCAGCTTCTTCCGGATGTCCGGGACCTTGACGGAGTTGGTGATCGTCCTCGCGATGCTGCCGCTGAGACCTACCCCACCGCCGCTGGGACCCATCTAATCCTCCGCGATCGTGCAGGTGCCGCCCGCGGCCTCGATCTTCTCGCGCGCGGTGGCCGAGAAGGCGTGGGCGGTGACGTTCAGCTTCTTCGACACCTCGCCCTGGCCCAGGATCTTCACCGGGACCCCGGCGCGGGTGGCCAGGCCGTGGACCTTGAGCGTGTGCGGCGTGACCGAGTCGCCGTCGCCGAAGCGGGCCTCGAGGTCGCGCAGGTTGACCGGCTGGGTCCGCGTCCGGAAGGGCTCGAACGGCATCGACTTCTTCATGTGCGGGCCGCGCAGCTTGCGCATCCGCATGTGGATCGGCATCTGGCCGCCCTCGGCGCCCGGCCGGGACTTGCTGCCGCTGCGCGAGCCGGCGCCCTTCTGGCCGCGGCCGGCGGTCTTGCCCACGCCGGAGCCCTCGCCGCGGCCCACGCGCTTGCGCTTGTGGCGCGAGCCGGGGGCGGGCTTGAGGCTGTGCAGGCCGATCAGGTCGTCAGGCATCGTCGACCCTCACGAGGTGGCCGACCGACCGCAGCGCGCCGCGGACGGTCGGGTCGTCCGGCCGCTCGGAGGTCCTACCGATCTTCCCGAGCCCGAGCGTGCGCAGGGTGCCCTTCTGCTTCGCGTTCACGCCGTTCGGCGACCTGACCTGGGTGAGGCGCAGCTTGTCGGCCATCACGAGGCCTCCGGTGCCGCCGCCTCCGGCGCCGCGGCGTCCGCTGCCGCGGCC
>JALZEZ010000160.1 GCA_030861775.1 Actinomycetota bacterium | reverse complement strand
CCGCCGAGGGCGCCGGCGACCCGACCGTCGAGCGCGGCGACGCCCGCGGCGAGCCCTCGCGCGACCCGGCACCCGAGGAGCCGGAGGAGACGCCGGAGGAGGGGCCGCCGCCGAGCGGGCCGGGCGAGGAGGAGAAGGTTCCGGAGGTCCCGGCCTGATGGACATCGCCTGGTTCGTCGTCCTCTCGGCGTTCATCTTCTGCATCGGCGCGATGGGGGTCCTCACGCGGCGCAACCCGCTGGTGATCCTGCTCTCACTCGAGCTGATGCTCAACGCGGGCAACCTGGCGCTGATCTCGTTCTCGCGCATGCTCGGCGACCAGGAGGGCCAGGTCTTCGCCCTCATCGTGATGGTGGTGGCCGCCTGCGAGGTCGTGATCGGCCTTGGCCTGATCGTGGCCATGTACCGCAACCGCATCCCGATCGACGTCGACGAGGTGAGGGAGCTGCGCGGATGAGCGCCGGCGGCTGGGGCTGGCTGATCCTGCTCTTCCCCCTCGGGGGGATGCTGCTGATCTCGCTGTTCTGGCGCGCGCTGCCCGGGCGCAGCGCGGGCTGGCTCGGCAGCGCCGCGATCGGCGGCTCGTTCGTGGCCTCGGTGGGCGCGTTCCTCAGCCTGCTCGACAAGGACCCGCACCACCGCGTCGTCACCTCGAACGCCTTCGACTACGCGAAGACCAGCGGCGTTGAAGTGGACGTCGGGATCCTGGTGGACCCGCTGTCGGTGTTCATGTGCCTGGTCGTCAGCGGCGTCTCGTTCCTGATCCACGTCTACTCGGTCGCCTACATGGGGAGCGACGAGGGCTACCGGCGCTTCTTCGCCTACCTGAACTACTTCGTCTTCTCGATGCTGCTGCTGGTCCTGGCCGGCAACTTCGTGCTGCTGATCGTCGGCTGGGCGTTCGTGGGCGCGGCCTCCTACCTCTTGATCTCGTTCTGGTACCGCCGCCGCACCGCCACCGCCGCCGGCATCAAGGCGTTCGTGATGAACGTGATCGGCGACGTCGGGCTGGTCGTGGGCGCGTTCCTGCTGTTCGACCAGACCGGCGCTCTCGACTACGCGGGCGTGTTCGAGGGCGTGCACGACATCGAGCGCAACGACGGCACGCTGGTGGCCGCCTGCATCCTGCTGCTGGTCGGCGCGTTCGCGAAGTCCGCGCAGATCCCGCTGCACACCTGGCTGCCCGACGCCATGGAGGGCCCCACCCCGGTCTCCGCCCTGATCCACGCGGCCACGATGGTCACGGCCGGCGTGTACCTGATCGCGCGTATGCACCCGCTGTTCGAGCAGGCCCCGGCGACGGCGGACGTGGCCGCGATCGGTGGCACGGTGACGCTGGTGGTGGCGGCCACGATCGCGCTGGTGGTGACCGACCTGAAGCGCGTGATCGCCTACTCGACCATGTCACAGATCGGCTACATGGTGCTCGGCGTGGGGATGGGCGCGTACGTGTCCGGCCTGTTCCACCTGATGACCCACGCGTTCTTCAAGGCCCTGCTGTTCATGGGCGCGGGGTCGGTGATCGGCGCGATGGGCGGCGAGCAGTCGCTCGACAGGATGGGCGGCTTCCGGCGGGCGATGCCGTTCACGTTCGCCACGTTCACGATCGGCGCGCTGGCCCTGGCCGCGTTCCCGCCGATGTCGGGCCTGTTCTCGAAGGACGCGATCCTGGCCTTCGGCATCCACCGCGGCGGGCTCTACCTCGTGCTCTCGATCCTCGGCTACGTGGCCGCGGCGCTCACGGCCTTCTACGCGTTCCGGATGGTCTTCCGCGTGTTCTGGGGCGACCCGGTCGAGCAGGCCGAGGAGCTCGAGCACGGCCATCTCTGGCACCCCGAGGAGCCCACCAACCCGGCCACCGGCGAGGTCGAGGACACCGACGTCGGCTACCCGGGCCCGGAGCACCACGTGGCCGAACAGTCGGTGCCGATGCGGATGGCGATGGCGCCGCTGGCCGTGCTCTCGGTGGTCGCGGGGATCGTGTTCGTCCCCGGCGTGACCAAGTGGCTCGAGAAGTGGCTGCACCCGTCGTTCGAGGAGTCGCGCCTCATCGAGTCCCACCCGTCGGTCGGCGCCGAGTGGGCCGGCCTAGCGGTGGGGTCCGTGCTCGCGATCGCGGGCATCGCGGTCGCCTACTCGATGTTCGTGCGGCGGCCGGGCGTCTCGCTCGACCTGCGTGACCGCATGCGCGCGGTGCACGACTTCTTCGCCGCCAAGTGGTACTTCGACGAGGCCTACGAGCTCCTGTTCGTCAGGCCCAGCGCGGCGTTCGGGCGCTTCGGGCGAGGCATGGTCGAGAGCGCCCTCGTGCAGGGGCTCCTGGTCGGCGGCGCGTCCGGGATCGTGCGCAGCGGGACCGCCTTCGCGCGCGCGATACAGACCGGCGCCCTGCGCGCGTACGCGCTGCTCCTGATGATCGGGCTGGGCGGGCTGGCCCTCTACTTCCTGATCGTGTCGTCGTGACCGTCCACCTGTCGATAGTCGTCTTCGCCCCGCTGATCGCCGCGGCGCTGGGGGCGTTCCTCCCCCGGCCGGCCGCGCGGGCGATGACGCTGCTCGGCGCGCTCGTCCCGCTCGGCTACGCGATCGTGCTGATCGCCGACTACGACCACAAGGGCGGCGGGCTCCAGTACGTCACCGACGAGAACTGGATCTCCGAGCTGGGCATCCGCTACTCGCTCGGCGTGGACGGGCTCAACCTGTTCCTGATCGGGCTCACCGCGCTGCTGTGGGTGTTCGCCACGCTGGCCGCGATGCTCCGCGAGTGGGACCGCGAGCGGCTGTTCTTCTTCCACCTCGCGCTCGGGGAGACGGCCGTGCTGGGCGCGTTCTGCGCTCAGGACCTGGCCCTGTTCATCGTCTTCTTCGACCTGATGCTGGTCCCGTTCTACTTCCTGATCGGGGGCTGGGGCGAGCACCGGCGGATCGCGGCGACCACGAAGTTCGTGATCTACACGCTGGTCGGTTCGTTGCTGATGCTCGCCGCGGCGGTGGCGCTCGGCGTGCTGTCGACGCCGGAGGGCGGCGAGCTGTCGTTCTCGCTGGCGGACCTGCGCGCGCGGCAGCTCTCCGAGGGGTCGCAGGACTGGATCTTCCTGCTGTTCGCGCTTGCGTTCCTGGTCAAGGCGCCGGCCTTCCCGGTGCACGGGTGGATGCCCGACACCTACCGCTCGACCCCGATACCGGTGCTGGTGCTGCTCTCGGGCGTGCTGTCGAAGGTGGGCGTGTACGGCTTCCTGCGGATCGTGCTGCCGGTCACGCCGGACGCGGCCGTCGAGTTCCAGACGCTGATGATCGCGGTGGCGGTGGTGTCGATCCTGTACGGCTCGGCGCTGGCCTTCACGTCCGACTCGGCGCGGCTGGTGCTCGGCTACTCGTCGGTTGCGCAGCTGGGGTTCATCGTGCTCGGGATCTTCGCCCTGGACCTCGAGGGCAAGGGCGCGCAGGGCGCCGTGTTCCAGATGGTCAACCACGGGCTGGTGGTGGCGCCCGCGTTCCTGATCGTGGGGGCGCTGGCCCTGCGGGCCGGCGGGTCCGACTCGCTCGACCGCATGGGCGGGATGGCCTTCCGCGCGCCCGTGCTCGCCGCGCTGTTCCTGATCGTCGCGCTGGCGTCGCTGGCCATGCCCGGATCGGGCAACTTCGTGGGCGAGCTGCTGATCCTGTTCGGCGCGTTCGAGGACCAGCTCGTGTGGGGGCTGGTGGCCAGCCTGGGCGTCGTCCTCGCGGCCGTCTACATGATCCGGCTGTTCATCCGCTCTATGCACAACCCGCTGGGGGCGCAGGCCGAGTCGCGCGACCTGACCCGCGGGGAGCTGGGCGTGGTGGCGCCGCTGGTGGCGGTGATCCTGTTCCTCGGCGTGTATCCGGACTTCGTGGTCGAGCGCACGGAGCGGGCCACCGCGAGGCAGGCGTACGAGGCCGTGGTCATACGCTGCCTGGACCGGCCATCGTTCGAGAACCCGGACCGGCCGCGGGTGCCGATCGGCGGCTTCAGATGCGGTGAGCACGAAGAGGTCTCGGTGATCGAGTGATCCAGCTCGCCGCTGCCGAGATCGGCAAGTTCACCAAGCCCGAGATCGACTGGGCGGCGTTCGCGCCACTGCTCGCGGTGCTGGCCGGGGCCACGCTGATCCTGATGATCGGGCTGTTCCGCTCGCGCGCCGTGCAGCACGGGCTCGTGCCGGTGCTGGCGATCGCGTCGCTCGGGGCGGCGATCGGGCTGGCGGTGGGGAACTGGGAGGTCGGCGACACCACGCCGATCGTCGCCGGTGCCCTGGCCGTGGACACGCTCGCCTACGGCATCGCGATCCTGGCCTGCGCGAGCGGCATCCTGGCCATCCTGCTGTCGTGGCGCTCGGCCACGATGCGCGAGACGGGGCACGGCGAGTACGCCTGCCTGATGCTCGGGTCGATCGGCGGGATGATCCTGCTGGCCGGCGCCGAGAACATGATCACGCTGTTCATCGGGCTCGAGCTCCTGTCGATCCCGCTGTACGTGCTGTGCGGGAGCCGGGTCCGCGAGCAGCACTCGCTCGAGGCGGGGCTGAAGTACCTGATCGTCGGGTCGGTCGGGTCCGCGACGCTGCTCTACGGCCTGGCGCTGATCTACGGCGCGACCGGCTCCACCGACCTCGGCGTGATCGGCGGCGCGATCGGCAACACGGTCGAGCTGGGCGACCCGCTGCTGCTCACCGGCGTCGCGATGGTCGTGGCCGGGCTGGCGTTCAAGGCGTCCGTCGCGCCGTTCCACCAGTGGACGCCGGACGTCTACCAGGGGGCGCCGACGCCGGTGACCGCGTTCATGGCGGTGGCCACCAAGGCGGCGGCGATCGCGATCGTGCTGCGGCTGTTCGGCGAGGGGCTGTTCGGGCTGCGCGACGACTGGGCACCGGCGCTGGCGGCGCTCGCCGTGACCACGATCGTGATCGGCAACGTGGGGGCGATCGGGGCGCGCTCGATGAAGCGCATGCTCGGCTGGTCCGGCGTGGCCCAGGCGGGCTACATGCTGGTCGGCGTGGTGGTGGGCACGCGGCTCGGGCTCCAGGCCACCGCGTTCTACCTGGCCGGCTACCTGGTTATGAACATGGCCGCGTTCGCGGTGGTGGTCGCGCGCGAGCGGGTGACCGAGCGCGGCGACGACATCAGCGCGCTGGAGGGACTGGGGCGGTCGAGCCCGTGGCTGGCCTGGCCCATGACGATCGCGATGCTGGCGCTGGCCGGCTTCCCGGCGACCGTGGGGTTCATCGGGAAGTTCTACTTGATCGACGCGGCCGTGGACGGCGACTACGCGTGGCTCGGAATAGCGATTGTGGTCGGCTCGATGATCTCGCTCGTCTACTACCTGCGCGTGATCGCGACGATGTGGATGGGCCCGGTCGAGATCGACATCCCGGCCCCCGGCGGCAGCCGCCGCGTGCGCCCGGTGGCCGGCTGGTCGCCGGAGGCGGACGCCCGCGCGCAGCCGGAGGTGACTTTCGTCGCGATCCTGTGCGCGGCGGCGACGGTGGCTCTGGGCATCGTGCCGGGACCGCTGTTCGACGTGGCGCGCGACGTGGGGACGTCGCTCAGCGCGCTGCTGTAGCCACCGCGCCGCGCCGGCGGGTGAGCAGCGAGCGCACCGCGTAGGCGGTCACCGCCAGGCCTAGCACGATGTCGGTCCATACCGACACGTGGCGCCACCAGGCCAGCTCGGACATGCCGTCGCTCAGGTAGTGGCCGATCGACGTGACGCCGCCGTAGGCGAAGACCAGCAAGAGGATCTCCGCGAGCGGGCGGCGGCCGCGCTCGTACAGGCGGAGGCCTATCAGGCCGGCCGCGGTGAAGCCGATCCAGAACAGTGCCACGCCGGGCGCGCCGCCGGGCTCGGCGCCGGGGTACTCGTCGACCATGATGGCGTTGTCGGTGTAGTGGACCGCGCTCGACGCGATCAGGGCGAAGACCAGGACTCGGAGCGTGCTCACGGGCCGGGATGTTCCCGCGCGCCGGGTGCGCGACGCGTGGCGAGCGTCACGTTCGGCGACCGATCGGTTATGGCCGCGATAAGCGCGGGCCGACCCGAACAAACCGTTACAGCAACGTAAAAAAGGGGTCAGACCCCTTTTTCAGGCGATGAACTCCCAGGCCGCGTACTGGGCGGTGAAGAAGGCGAGCAGTGTCGCGAACGCGATGCCGACGGTCTGGAGGCGGCGGCGCTCGCCCGCCCAGAGCGCGAGCCACATGAACAGCGGGAACAGGACCGCCAGGAAGCGCGGCAGCGACATCAGCGGCTGGTCCTCGGCCGGGAACGAGAGCGGCAGGCTGAGCGCGGCCACCACGTAGACGCCGTATGCGAGCGGGAGACGGCGGAAGACGCCCACCGTCGCGACCACCGCGCCGACGGCGAACGCGAACAGGCCGAGGTCGAGCGCCGCGTCGCGCGCGGCGAAGCCCTCCTCGTAGGAGCCGGTGATGAGGTCGCGGACGCCGTCGGCCGCCGCGATCGCTCCGGTGACCAGCCCTCCGAACGGGCCCGCGAACTCGCGCATCCACGAGTCCTGGAGGTCCATCCAGGCGAGGGCATCGCCGTGCTGGATCCCGAGGTAGGCGCAGTAGGCGGCGATGCCGAGCGGCGCGAGCGCGAGCCAGAGGACGTCGGGCCGGAGGCCGCGACGCTGCTGGGCGTAGAGGATCGCGAGCGGGATCAGCAGCAGCACGCCCGCGCTGCGCGTGGCCGAGGCCGCGGCGGCGAGCGCCCCCGCCCACGCCCAGTGGTCGGTTCGCGCGGCGTAGAACGCCCCCACCGAGACCAGCAGGAACAGGCTCTCCGAGTACGGGATGCCGAAGAACAGGGCGCCGGGGAAGAGCGCCAGCAGCGCGATCGTCGGGAGCGCGTGCTCGCGGCCCAGCTCGAGCTCGGCCAGGCGGTGCAGCAGGTACAGCGCTCCCGCGTACGCGACCAGCGAGACGGCGAACGCCGCGACAAGCTGGAGCTCGAACGACGCCCCGAACCCCGACCCGATCCACACCAGCAGCGGATACAGCGGGAAGAACGCCACCGCGTGGTGGGCCACCTCCTGCCCCGCGGGCGCGTAGCCGTGGTCGGCGATGGCCAGGTACCAGACCGAGTCCCAGCGGGCGAGCGGGGTGAGGAGCGCGTCGCCGACCGTGCCGAACGGCCGCGTGAGCAGGCGGGCGTCCGACTCGGCGCTGTTCGACTCGTTCTCCGCCCCGATGACGACCGCCGAGAGGAAGGCGATCGCGAGCACGCCGACCCGGGTCAGGGCCACCACGAGGAGGGTCTCGCGGAGCCGCGCGCTCAAGTGGCGCCTGCCCGGCGGCGGGCGCGGAGCCATTCGACGAGCGCCCATGCTCCGATCGCGCCGGCGGCCGCGACCACGGGCATCGGCGGCACCGTGTAGCGGCCGAGCAGGCTCAGCGTCGCCGCGGGCATGACCACGAGGC
>JALZEZ010000159.1 GCA_030861775.1 Actinomycetota bacterium | reverse complement strand
CGCTTCGGCACGGCCACGGTGAAGGCGCCCGGCCTCGTCGTGGACCTGGCCACCACCCGCCGGGAGCGCTACGAGCGGCCGGGGGCGCTGCCGCTGGTCGAGCCCGCCGCCCTCCGCGAGGACCTGGCCCGGCGCGACTTCGCGATCAACGCCATGGCCATCGCGCTCACCCGCGACGAGCTGGGTCGCCTGATCGACCCGCACGGCGGCCGCGCGGACCTCGACGCCCGCCTGGTGCGCATCCTGCACGAGCGCAGCTTCGGCGACGACCCCATGCGGCTGCTGCGGGCCGTCCGCTACGAGTCGCGCCTGGGCTTCCGCATGGACCCCGACACCGAGGCGGCCGCGCGCGCGGCGATCGCGGACGGCGCGCTCGGCACCGTCTCCGCGCACCGGGTGCGCGACGAGCTGATGGACCTCCTGGGGGAGCTGGAGGTCGGCCGCGCGGTGGAGCGGCTGGTGGACCTCGACCTGGCCGCCGCGCTGCACCCCGCGCTCGACCCCCACCCGGAGCTGGTGGCGAGCGCGGCGCTGGCCTGCCTGGAGTGCGGCGCCGATCGCGCCCTGGCCGCGCTGGCGGCGCTGGTGAGCGCCGACCCGGACGCGCTGGAGGAGTGGGTCGGGGAGCTGGGGCTGCTGCGGAGCGAGCGCCAGCGGGTGCTCGGGGCCGCGCGGCAAGCGCCGGGGCTGGTGGGGCCCCTGCTGGGCGACCTGCCGCGGTCGGCCGTCCACGCCCTCCTGCGCTGCGAGCCGCCGGAGACGCTGGCGCTGGCGCTGGCGCTGGGCGCGCCCGCCGAGCCGATCCTGGGCTTCCTCGCCGACCTGCGCGCCGTGCACCTCGAGATCACCGGCGACGACCTGGTCGCCGCCGGGGTGCCACGCTCGCCGGCGATCGGCCGTGCGCTCGACGAGGTGCTGCGGCGCAAGCTCGACGGCGAGCTGAGGGGCGGCCGCGAGGAGGAGCTGGCGGCGGCGCTGGAGGTGGCGCGCTCGTGATCGAGGTGGAGCTGCCGGGCGCCCGGGCGTTCTTCTCCACGCGGCAGGGGGGCGTGAGCGAGGGGCCGTACGAGTCGCTGAACCTCGGCATCCTCACCGACGACGACCAGGACCGCGTGGCCGAGAACCGCCGCCGCGTGCTCGAGCGCGCGGGAATCGAGCGGTTCGCGATGGGGCACCAGGTGCATGGAGCGGAGCTGCTCGAATGGGACGTGCCTCCCGCCGCCGACGGCTTCGCGAACCTAGCCGGAAGCGGTGCGATCCCGGGGCCGCCGCTTCGCCAGGTGGACGGGCATGCCACCGGCCTCGAAGGCCTCGGCCTGCTCGTCCTCGTGGCCGACTGCCTTCCGCTCGCCCTGGCCGCGCCTGGCCGGGTGGCGATGCTCCACTGCGGCTGGCGCGGCCTCGCCGCCGGGATCGTCGAGCGCGCCCTGGCGACCTTCGAGGGCGAGCCGCCCGCCGCGGCGCTCGGCCCCTGCATCGGGCGGTGCTGCTACGAGGTCGGTCCCGAGGTGCTGGAGGCGTTCGCGGACCTGGGCGGGGTGGCCGAGCCGGTGGCCGAAGGGCGCATGCTCAGCCTCCGCGCGGTGGCGGAGGCGAAGCTCCGCGCCGCCGGCGTCGGGTCGGTCGAGCACGTCGACCTGTGCACGAGCTGCCGTCCCGACCTGTTCTTCTCCCACCGCCGCGACGACGGCCTCACCGGCCGCCAGTGCGGGATCGTGGTGCGCGCGTGATCGACCCGGAGCGCGTCCGCGCGAACCTCGAGCGCGTGCGCGAGCGGATCGGGACCGAGGTCGAGATCTGCGCGGCCACCAAGTACGTCGAGGCCGCCGACCTGCCCGCGCTGGCCGAGGCGGGCATCGGCCTGGTCGGCGAGAACCGGGCCCAGGACATGCTCGCCAAGCAGGCCGAGCACGGCGACCTGTTCGAGTGGGACTTCATCGGGGCGCTCCAGTCGCGCAAGGTGAGAGACGTCGCGCCCGCCGTCCGCCTGATCCACTCCGTGGCCTCCGAGTCCGCGCTCAAGCAGCTCGAGAGGCACCCGGCCCGCGAGGTCCTGATCGAGGTGAACGTGGCCGGGGAGGAGGGCAAGGCGGGCATCGCGCCCGCGGAGCTGCCCGCCTATCTCGAGCGCTGCCCGGTCCCGGTGACGGGCCTGATGACGATGCCCCCCTTCGCCGAGGACCCCGAGCGGAGCCGCCCGCACTTCGCCCGCCTCGCCGAGCTGGCGGCCGAGCACGGCCTCGCGAGGCTGTCGATGGGCACCACCCAGGACTACGAGGTGGCCGTGGGGGAGGGCGCCACGATCGTCCGCCTGGGCACCATCCTGTACGAGTAATGCGCGTCCACGCGATCAGCACCGGGACCGTCCGCGTGACCGAGCGCCAGCGGCGCGGCGCCGGGCCCGCGCGCCCCCTCCGCACGATGCTCGACCGCAACTGGACCGACCCGCTCCCGATCTGGGCCTGGGCGATCGAGCACCCGGAGGGCGTGATCCTCGTCGACACGGGCGAGACCGCCCGCGCGGCGGAGGCGGGCTGGTTCCCCCGCTGGCACCCGTACTTCCGGCTGGCCGTGCGGATCGCGGTGCGGCCCGAGGAGGAGATCGGGCCGCAGCTCCGCGAGCGCGGGATCGAGCCGAAGGACGTGCGGAGGGTCGTGCTGACGCACCTGCACACCGACCACTCCGGCGGCCTCGACCACTTCGAGAGCAGCGAGATCCTCGTGTCCGAGGCCGAGTACCGCTACGCCTCCGGGCGCATGGGCCAGGCGCGCGGCTTCCTGCCGCACCGCTGGCCCGAATGGTTCGCGCCGAGCACCTTCGAGCTCGAGCCCGAGCCGTTCGGCCCCTTCCCGGAGAGCCTGCCGATCACCGAGGCGGGCGACGTGCGGATCGTGCCGACGCGCGGCCACACGCCGGGCCACGTCTCCGTCGTGGTCGACGAGGGGGACCAGCTCCTGTTCCTCGCGGGCGACACCTCGTACAGCGAGGAGCTCCTGGTCGACGACGCGATCGACGGCGTCTGCCCGGACCCACGGGCGGCGCGCGAGTCGATGGCGCGCATCCGCGAGCTGGCCGAGCGGCGCCCGACCGTCTATCTCCCGTCGCACGACCCGGGCGCAGCGGAGCGGCTCGAGCAGCGCCGGCGCCTCACTCCCTGAGGAACTCGGCGATCGCGCGCGAGAGCTGCGCCCCCTGCCAGGCGAGCGGCGGCCGCCCCTCGTCCTCCACCAGCAGGCGCGCGTTCGGCAGCGCCTCGGCGTACGACTCGGCGATCGCCAGGCGGTGGACCGGGTCGGCCTCGTCGCGCGAGCCGACCACCAGCACGGGCGCCTCGATCGCGCCGAGCGAGTCCAGGTCCGGGAACGGCTCCGAGCGCGGTACCACCCGGAGCGCCTGGGCCACGGCGCCGAGGTCGCGGTGCAGCGACAGCCGCTGCCGCGCGTTGTCGAGCGCGGCGTCGCGGTAGCGGTCCGCCACGTCGTCCGCGCCCCACGCCTCCACGAAGCCCTCCACGCCGTCGCGCTCCAGCGCGTCGGCCAGCCGGTCCCAGCGGGCGGGGTCGTCGGACCCCTCGCCCGACCAGCCGGGGGTGATCACGACTAGCGCGGAGACGCGCTCCGGCTCGTCCAGCGCGAAGCGCAGGGCCGTGTGGGCGCCCATCGACACCCCGGCCAGCGCCGCGCGCTCGACCCCGTGCTCGTCGAGGACCGAGCGCAGGTCGCCGGCCAGGTCGGCGTACCCGTACGCGTCGGGGTCCTCGGGGGCCGCGGACTCGCCGTGCCCGCGCGCGTCGTAGACGATCAGCCGGTGGCCGGCGCGGGGGAGGGCGTTCGACCGGTGAACGACATATCGCTTGGTCGCCGAGAGCCCGTGCAGCCCCACGATCGGCGGCCCGTCGCCGGTCTGTGCCGCGTCAAGTCGCAAGGTCACCCGATAACTTGTAAATCAAAGGGTTTTCGCCCGCTCACGCGAAAGAACGCGCGATATGGCACTCCGGGACACCTGGCACAAGACGCTGGTCTACTTCGGCCTCGAAGAGGAGGATCACGGCTACCGCGACGAGGCCGAGCCGCAGCCCGAGCACGAGATCGAGGACCGCTACCGCGAGCGCCCGAACGTGCGCAGGCTCCAGAGCCGCCGCCGGCGCGACGACTTCGACGACATCTTCGCCGACGAGCCGCCGCGCAGCGCGCGCGACACGCGCGTGCTGCGGCCGGTGGGCAACGGCGGCGCGTCGTCGGTCCAGGTCCACCTCGTGGTGCCGAAGAGCTTCAACGACGCCCAGCAGGTCGCCGACCAGTTCAAGGACGACGTGCCGGTCATCCTCAACCTCCAGGGCACCGACACCGACCTCTCGAAGCGCCTGATCGACTTCGCCTCGGGCCTCACGTACGCGCTCGACGGCGGCATGCAGCGCATAGCCGACAAGGTGTTCCTCCTGACGCCGCGCAACGTCGAGGTGTCGGCCGAGGAGCGCGCGCGGCTGATCGAGAAGGGCTTCTTCAACCAGTCCTAGCGACTTGCGCCTCGGTTTCATCGGCGCGGGCAACATGGCCACGGCGCTCGCCCGCGGCCTGCGCGAGCCGATCCTGGTGTCGGACCTGGACCGCGCCCGGGCGGCGGCGCTGGCCGAGGAGCTGGGCGGCGAGGCGCTCGACTCGAACACGGCCGTCGCCGACGCCGCCGACGCCGTCGTCCTCTGCCACAAGCCGCCGCAGCTCGAGGAGGTGGCGCGGGAGATCGCCCCGAGCGCGAAGGCGGTGGTGTCGATCCTGGGGGGCGTCCCGCTCCAGGCGGTCGAGTCCGCGTACCCTGACCGCCCCGTGTACCGCCTGATGCCCAGCATCCCCGTCGAGGTCGGTCAGGGCGTGGTGGTCTACGCGCCCGGCACGCGGGCGGCCGAGGGGCCGGAGGCGGAGCTGCGCGGGCTGCTCGACCGGCTGGGCACGGTGGTGGAGCTGCCCGAGAAGCTGATCGACGCGGCCACCGCGGTGATGAGCTGCGCGCCGGCCTTCTACGCCCTGGTGGTGGAGGCGCTGGCGGACGCGGGTGTGAAGCAGGGGCTGCACGCCGACGTGGCCGCGCGCATGGCGGTCGAGACCATGGCCGGCACCGCCACGGTGCTGCGCGAGGGCGGCGACGACACGCGCGGCCTGCGCACCCGCGTGACCTCGCCCGGCGGCATGACGGCGCGCGGGCTGGCGGAGCTGGAGGCCGGCGGGATCCGCGCGGCGTTCGACAGCGCCGTGGCGGCGGCCTCGGGGGCCAAGCGATGATCGACGTGGTGCTCGCGACCGCCCGCGAGGACGTGGCCGGCTACATCCAGACGCTGGTCATCGTCTACGTGGTCCTGATCTTCATCCGCGTGCTGATGAGCTACATCACGCGCATGCCGTACAACCTGGTGCTGGACAAGGTGCTCACGTTCGTCCGCGATGTGACGGACCCGTACCTGAACCTCTGGCGCCGGATCCTCCCGATGGCCCGGATCGGCCCGGCCGCCATCGACCTCAGCCCGATGGTCGGGACGATCGTGCTGATCGTGGTCGGCAACATCGTCGCCTCGATCATCCACGGCTGAGCGCGTGGCGCGCCCCTGGCGCCTCGCCGGTGCGACGGTCGCCGCGGTTGTGGCCGCCGACCAGGCCCTGAAGCAGCTCGTCGTCTCCTCCTTCGAGCCGGGCGAGAGCGAGAACGTCTTCTTCGGGATCGACCTGACCTACGTGCGCAACGAGGGCGTGGCCTTCGGCCTCGGGAGCGGGGGCTGGCCGATCATCGCGATCACGCTGGGGGCGCTGATCATGCTCACGCTCTACTTCGAGCTCCACTCGGACCGGCCGGCGCTCTGGCTGCCCGCCGGGGCGATCATGGGCGGGGCGCTGGGCAACCTCGCCGACCGCGCCCGCGACGGATCGGTCATCGACTACGTGGACCCCAAGTTCTGGCCGGCCTTCAACCTGGCCGACGTGGCGATCGTCATCGGGATCCTCGGCCTGCTCTACGTGATCGAGGAGCCCGGGAAGCGGTGATCGAGCTCGTCGTGGGGGCGGAGCAGGCGGGCGAGCGGCTGGACGTGGTGCTCGCCGCGCACCCGGATGTGGGGTCGCGCGCGGCGGCCCAGCGGTCGATCGACGCCGGGCTGGTGAGGGTGGACGGGCGGGAGCGGCCGAAGGGCTACCGGGTCGAGCCCGGTCAGCGCGTGGAGGCGCAGCCCCCGGACCCGCCGTGTTACAGGAACGTAAAAAAGGGGTCAGACCCCTTTTTCGTTCCTTACGAGATCGTCGTCGAGGACGGGCATCTGCTGGTGGTCGACAAGCCCGCCGGGGTGGTGGTGCACCCAGCCCCCGGCTACGCCGAGCCCACCCTCTCCGAGGCCCTGGCGGCGCGCGGGACGAGGGGCGGCGAGCCCTGGCGCCCCGGCATCGTCCACCGCCTCGACAAGGACACCTCCGGCCTCCTGGTCGTGGCGAAGTCCGAGCGCGTGCACCGCGCCCTCCAGGACCAGCTCCGCCGCCGCGAGCTGCGCCGCGAGTACCTGGCCCTGGTCGAGGGCCGCCCGGACGCCCGCACGGGCACGATCGACGTGCCGATCGGCCGCGACCGCCGCAACCGGACTATCCACTCCACCCGCACTGACAGCCCGCGCGAGGCCGTCACGCACTTCGAGATCGAGCGCGCCCTGCCGCGCACCACGCTGCTCAGGGTCCGCCTCGAAACCGGCCGCACGCACCAGATCCGGGTCCACCTGGCCACGATCGGGCACCCCGTCTGCGGCGACGCGGAGTACGGCGGTTCCGCGTCCGGGGCACGACTTGTGTTAACGCGCCAATTTCTCCACAGTTGGGCAATCGGGTTTACCCATCCGATCACGCGGGAACCAGTCGCGTGCGAGTCCAAACTACCCGTGGACCTGCTTCGCGCGCTCGAAGCGGCTGCACGGGAGCCAGTCTCCGAAGGGCCAGACGGGGACTGAATAGAAATGGCAGGGGCGTCCTTCGGGGCGCCCCTTCCTATTCCGGACCGATTAGGCTCCATGTCAGGCCGGGGCGCTTTTCGGGGGGCGAGCGCTCTGGCCCTTCTATCCTCCAGCGGCCAAACGGTCGTCTACCCCGACGGGGAACGGACGCGGTCCTGCCCGGCGCTCACGCCCCGGGTCCCGCGCTCCGCCGGCGGGCTCAGCAAACTGAACAAGGAGAAGTTCTTGGCAGCACAGGTCGGCATCAAGGACCTGCTCGAGGCCGGAGTCCACTTCGGCCACCAGACCAGGCGCTGGAACCCGAAGATGCGCCGCTACATCTTCGGCGAGCGGGACGGCATCCACATCATCGATCTCCAGCAGACGGAGAAGCTGCTGGCGACCGCGCAGGAGTTCGCGGCCGGGGTGGCCGCCCGCGGCGGCACGGTCCTCTTCGTCGGCACCAAGAAGCAGGCCCGCGACACGATCAAGGAG
>JALZEZ010000158.1 GCA_030861775.1 Actinomycetota bacterium | reverse complement strand
GCGCGCGGAGGCCCGCGTGGCCGGCGACCCGGAGCACGCCGTGCGCAAGCTGCGCTCGGCCCGCAAGGTCGCCCTCGCCGTGGCGGTGGACGTGTTCGGCGAGCACGGCCTCGCGGCGGACGCGCTGTTCGACTTCCACTTCCGGCTGATGAGCGCGCGCCAGCACGGGGCCATGCTGGCCCTGGCCGGCGCGTCCCCCGCGGAGGTGACGACGGCGTGATGGGAGCCGTCGACGTGGACCTCCTCCCGCGCGAGCGGTTCGCCGAGCGGGTGCACGCCCGGCTGGTGGCCGCCGGGCCGCAGCGGGTCGTGGTGGTGCAGCCCCACCTGCCGGAGCTCGCGAACCACATCGGCGTCCGCCACGCGGGCGCCCTCTACGCGGGCGCGTACGAGGCCGCCCGCGCGCTGGTCCTGGCCGCCCTGGGTGAGCTCGCGAGCCGCGTGCGGCTGTCCGTGGCCGAGTCGCGGATCCAGTACGAGGCGATGGGGGTCGGGCCCGTGACGAGCGTCGCCGCCACGCGCGGCGAGGGCTGGGAGTCGCTGCACGACGACGCGGCCACGGGCCGGGCGGCGACGCTCGAGACCGCGGTCGTCTCCACCGGCCCGGGCGGCGAGACGGTGGTCACGCTCGACCTGACCTGGCGGGTGGAGCCCGCGTGAGCACCGTGCTGGTCACCGGGGCGGCGGGCGTCCTCGGGAGCGCGGTCGTGGAGGCCCTGAGCGAGCACTTCGTGATCGGGCTCGCGCGCAGTGAGCCGCCGGGCGCGGGGAGCGAGGTCCGGCATGCCGACGTGAGCGAGCCGCGGCTCGGGCTGAGCGAGAGCGACTACGCGTACCTCGCGGAGCGCGTCGACTGCGTGGTCCACTGCGCGGCGGTCTCGACGTACGCCGCGCGCCGCGACGAGATGCGAAAGGTGAACGTGGGCGGCACGGAGAACGTGCTGGGGTTCTGCGCGGACGCCGGGGCCTCGCTGTACCACATGGGCACCGCGCTGGACGCCGACGACGAGGCCGCGGCCGCCCCCGCCGGCTCCCGCCCGGTCACCCGCGAGGACTCGCCGTTCAGCCGCGCGGCCTACCTGGAGTCCAAGCGCGACGCCGAGCGGCTCGTCCGGACGAGCGGCCTCCGCGCGTCCGCCCTGCGGCCGACGATCGTCATCGGCGACTCCGCCACCGGCGCCACGCCGCGCTTCCAGGCCGTGCACACGCTCGTCCGCTTCCTGCTGGAGGACTCGTACGGCGTCGTGCCCGGCGCGCCCGAGGACGCCGCCGACTACCTCCCCCGGGACACGATCGCGCATGCGGTGCGCGTGCTGATCGAGCGCGACGAGGTCCCTCCGGTCGTCTGGCTGACCGCGGGCGACGAGGCCCCGACCGTGCACCGCGTGATCGAGCTGATCGTCGACTACGGGCGCGAGATCGGGATCGAGCAGGACTTCCCGCGCTTCATGGACCCCGAGGTGATCGATCGCCTGGTGCGGCCCGCGCTCGTTCCCGCACTGCCCCACCGCGAGCGCCAGCGGTTCGAGTACGTGATCGAGTTCGCCACCGCGCTCAGCAGCGGGCGGGTCTTCCCCAGCCACCTGCCGCAGCTGGCGGACGGCATGCACGCGCCGTCGCGGGCCGACCTCGAGAACGCGCTCGTGAGCTCACTCCGCTACTGGGGGCAGCGCACCCAGCTCCGGCCGAGGACGGCGGCGTGACGGCCTCCGCCACCACCGCGGCCCGTCGCGTCGTCCGGCCGCTCGACGACTTCGAGCCGGGCAGCACCTTCGCCACCGGGGGACGGACCATCACCGAGGCCGACGTGGTCGGCTTCTGTGCCCTCACCGGCGACTGGCATCCGCAGCACTCGGACGCAGAGTGGTCCGCCGAGAGCATCTTCGGCGCCCGCATCGTCCCCGGCATGCAGGTCCTCTCGTACGCCATCGGCCTGATGGCGCTCGACCCGCAGCGGGTGGTCGCGCTGCGCGCGCTCCGGCGGGTCACGTTCAAGCGCCCCGCGATGCTCGGCGACACGATCCGCGCCGAGGGCGAGATCACCCGCTCGACGCCCGGCGGGGAGGGCCTGCGGATCGTCACGGTCGCGGTCCAGATCCGCGCGGCGGACCGCCTGAGCGCGCGGGTCGAGTTCGACGTCGTGATCCGGGACCCGGAGGCCTAGCGGTGTCCACGAACGGGATCGGCGCGGGCGGCCTGCTGGCCGGGAAGCGGATCGTCGTGACCGGCGTGGTCACGCGCGAGTCGATCGCCTACTCGGCGGCGGAGCTGGCCCAGCGACAGGGGGCCGAGGTCGTGCTCACCAGCTTCGGCCGCGCCGCGCGGCTGACCGAGCGGCTCGCCCGCGGCCTCCCCGTGCCCACCGACGTGCTCGAGCTCGACGTCACGCGCGAGGAGCACTACGAGGCCCTGCGGTCGCAGCTCGAGGCGCGCTGGGGGCGGGTCGACGGCCTGGTGCACGCGATCGCGCACGCCCCGCCCGACGGTCTCGGCGGCAACTTCCTGGACACGCCGTGGGAGAGCGCGGCCAGCGCGCTCGAGGTCAGCACCTACTCGTTCGCGCGCCTGACGAAGGCACTGGAGCCGCTGATGGACGCGTCGCCCGCGGGGGCCAGCGTGGTGGGCATCGACTTCGACGCGTCGGTGGCCTGGCCGGACTACGACTGGATGGGCGTGGCCAAGGCCGGCCTGGAGTCGGCGGCGCGCTACATGACGAAGTACCTGGGCCGCAAGGGCATCCGGGTCAACCTCGTCGCCGCGGGCCCGCTGCGGACGCTCTCCTCGCACGGCATCCCCTGCTTCGACGTGCTGAGCGAGCAGTGGCGAGCGCGCGCCCCGCTCGGGTGGCGCCCGGAGCGCCCCGACGTCGTCGCCGGGCCGATCTGCTTCCTGCTCTCGGATCTCGCCGTCGCCGTCGGCGGGGAGATCCTGCACGTCGACGGGGGGATGCACGCGGTGCGCGCCGTCGGCTGGGAATGGGGGTCCGGCGAGCCGACCGCGGAGCCCGCGCCGGAGGCGCTGGTGGAGTCGTGACCGCCGCGCTGATCACCGGCATCGGCGCCGTGTCGCCGCTGGGCATCGGGGCCGAGACCCTCTACTCGCGCTGGGAGCGCGGCGAGTGCGGGCTGGAGGACGGCAGCGGGCGCTGCGACGAGTACGTCCCCGGCGACTTCCTGTCCTCGAAGGAGCAGCGCCGCGCCGACCGCTGCACCCAGCTCGCGATCGTGGCCGCCGGCGAGGCGATCCGCAGCGCCGGGCTCGACGACTCGCCGCACGACCCGGAGCGGATCGGCTGCGTGATCGGCACCGGCATCGGCGGCATGAGCACGAGCGAGCGCAGCATCGAGGTCATGCACGAGCAGGGGCCGGAGCGGGTCTCGCCGCTCACCGTCCCCAACCTCATGCCGAACGCGGCCACGGCGAGCGTGGCCATCCGCCACGACCTGCGCGGCGAGACGTTCGGCGTGGTCTCGGCCTGCGCGGCGGGCGCGCACGCGATCGGCGCGGGGCTGAGGATCCTGGCGGCCGGTACCGCGGACGCCGTGGTGGTCGGCGGCTGCGAGTCGTCGCTCACCGGGCTGGCGAAGTCGTCGTTCGCGGTGATGGGCGCGACCTCGCCGACCGGCATCTCGCGCCCCTTCGACCGCCGCCGGGACGGCTTCGTCCAGGGCGAGGGCGCCGGGGTCCTGGTGCTCGAGACGCCGGAGGCGGCCGAGCGCCGCGGCGCGACCGCGCTGGCGGAGATCATCGGATACGGCGCGACCTCGGACGCCTTCCACCTCACGGCCCCCACCGCGGATGGGGCGATGGCGGCCAAGGCCATCCGCGGCGCGCTGGCCGACGCGGGGCTCGCCCCGGAGGACGTCGACTACGTGAACGCCCACGGCACGTCGACCCCGCTGAACGACCGCTCGGAGACCGCCGCGCTGAAGGCGGCGCTCGGCGACCACGCCTACGCCATCCCGGTCTCCTCGACCAAGTCGGTGGTGGGCCACCTGCTCGGCGCGGCCGGCGCGGTGGAGGCGATCGCCACCGTCCACTGCCTGCGCCGGCGCACCGCCCCGCCGACGGTGGGCTACGAGGAGCCGGAGGAGGGCCTCGACCTCAACTACGTACCGGACCGCGCGCAGCCGCTGCGGGGCGGCGGCCGGTCGCCGCTCGTGGCCATCAGCAACGCCTTCGGGTTCGGCGGGCACAACGCGGTGCTGGTGATCCGCGCCTCCGCCGACGGGGAGGCTCCCTCCGACGGGGAGGCCGCCTCCGACGGGGAGCCGGCGCCGTGAGCGGGCTCCTGGCCGAGGCCCGGGGCACCCTCGAGCGCCTGCTCCCGGGCCTCGACGCCGAGCTGGCCGAGCTGCCGCTCGAGCAGCTCGAGAGCCGTGAGAGCGGCGGCATCGAGCTGTTCCGCCAGTCGGGCGGCCCGGCCCTGCTCGTGCCGAAGCAGCACGGCGGCATCGGGGCAACCGCGCTCGAGGCGGTGCAGGTCCAGCTCGCGATCGGGTCGCGCTCGCCGTCGCTGGCGATCGCCTCCACGATGCACCACTTCTCCGTGGCCAGCCTCGTGGGCATGGACGAGGAGGAGGGCCCTGGCTTCGAGTGGATGCTGCTCCAGGGAATCGCGGAGGGCAACCGCCTGCTCGCCTCGGGGTTCGCCGAGGGTCGCAGCGGCCAGGGCGTGTTCAAGCCCTCGATGACGGCGCGCCCCGCCGGCGACGGGTACGTCGTGAGCGGCTCGAAGCGGCCCTGCAGCCTGGCCTACTCGATGGACCTGCTCACGGCGTCGGTCGAGCTCGTGGACGGCGACGGCCGCGGCAACGGCGGCGACCCCAGGTTCGCCGTCGCGGTGATCGCCTCGGACCTCCCCGGCGTCGAGATCGAGCCGTTCTGGAACGCGCCCGTGCTGGCCGGCGCCCAGAGCGAGGCGGTCGTGCTCGACGACGTGCGAGTGGACTCCCAGCTCGTGGTGGAGATGGGCACGGTCGCCGACGGCCACCTCCACAACCTCCAGGCCAAGGGCCTGATGTGGTTCGAGACGCTGATGACCGCCGGCTACCTCGGGGTGGCGGCCGCGCTGGTCGACGAGCTGATCGGGCGCGAGAAGGGCGACCCGTCGGTCCGGGCCCTGGCCGCGATCGAGATCGACGCCGGGATCGCCGCGCTCGAGGGCGTGTGCGCGCGGATCGCCGCCGGCGAGAAGGACGACAGGATGCTGGCCCGCTCGCTGGCCTGCCGCTACGGCGTGCAGGACGCGATCACGCGGGCCGTCGCCATGGCGGTCGAGCAGCTCGGCGGGATCGCGTTCATCGGCGGGCCGGACGTGGCCTACATGGCCTCGGCCTCGCGCGCGATCGGCCTCCACCCGCCGTCGCGGTCGAAGTCGCTGCCGGTGATGGTCAGCGGCCTCACCGGGGAGGGGCTCGACCTCTCGTGACCGTCACCGTTAGCCGCGAGGACGTGCTCCGGGTGTACCGGCGCCACCTCAGCCGCGGCCGAGCGGCGCTGGCGGAGCTGAGCGCGGCGCCGCTCGAGGTCAGCTCGCGGGACACGCGGATCGTGACCCCCCAGGGCGACGAGTTCCTGGACTGCGGCGGCTACGGCGTCTTCATCCTCGGCCACTGCCACCCGGCCGTGGTCGAGGCGGTCGTGCGGCAGGTCAAAAGCCACCCGGTGCACAGCGGCGTGCTGGTGGAGCCGGTCCAGGCGCGGGCCGCCGCGACCCTGGCCTCGGTCGCTCCGCCCGGCCTCGAGTCCGTGCGGTTCACCAACTCGGGATCCGAGGCCACGGAGTTCGCGTTGAAGCTCGCCCGGCTGCACGGCAAGCGCCACATCGTCACCACGGCCAACGGCTTCCACGGGAAGACGCTCGGTGCGCTGAGCACCACCTCGAAGCGGGTCTACCAGGATCGTTTCGCGCCGCTGCTGCCCCGCACCGTCGTGCCGTACGGCGACGCGGCCGCGATCGAGCGCGTCGTGGCCGGCCGCGGCGACTGCTGCGTGATCCTGGAGCCGATCCAGGGCGAGGGCGGCGTGGTGATCCCCCCGCCCGGCTACCTGGCCGACGTCTGCGCGATCTGCCGCGAGCACGACGCGCTGGTGATCTTCGACGAGATCCAGGTGGGACTCGGCCGCACGGGACGCTGGTGGGCGTCGGAGCGCGACGGGGCGGTGCCGGACGCGATGCTCGTGGGCAAGGCGCTCTCCGGCGGGATCGTACCCGTCGCCGCGGTGGTGACCACCGAGGACCTGTACCGGCCGTTCAGCGAGGACCCGATGCTGCACAGCTCGACCTTCGCCGGCTCGCCGATCGCCTGCGCGGCCGCCCACGCCGCGGTCGAGGCGATCAGGTCCGAGGGTGTCGTGGAGCGGGCCGCGCTCGTCGGCGCCGAGCTGCTCGAGCGGGTCCGCCAGGTGGCGCGCCCGTTCGGGGAGGCGCTCGTGCGCGAGGTGCGCGGCGCCGGCCTCCTCATCGGGATCGAGTTCGAGGCTCCCTCGGCGGTCACCGAGACGATGCTCGAGCTGCTCGATCGCCGCGTCGTCGTAAGCCACTCGCACAACGCGCAGGGCGTGCTGCGGCTCACGCCGCCGGCCACCCTCACCCCCGCCGACATCGACTACATCGCGACCGCCCTCGCGGACAGCCTGCGTGCCGTCAGCGCGGTGAACCCCCCGGTTTGACGTCCGCCTGCGCTCACTACGTCTCCGTCGGGGACAGCTTCAGCGCCGGCCTCGAGACCGACGCGTTCCCGTCCTGGCCGTGGCTGCTCGAGGCGCACCTGCGCAGGCAGCGGCCCGGGCTGCGCCACACGAGCCTCGCCTGGGTCGGAGCCACGAGCCGCGACGTCCTCGAGACGCAGCTCGCGCGCGCGGTGGAGCTCGAGCCGGACCTGGTCACCATCAGCTGCGGCGTCAACGACGTGCTGCTGTCCGTCAGCCCGGACCGGGTGGAGCTCGAGCGGAACCTGCTGATCCTCGCCTGCACGCTGTCGAGCCTCCTGCCGGAGGCCACCGTGGTGATGCTGGCCTACGCCGACTTCACGCCGTTCTCCCCGTTCCGGCCGCGCTCGCGGGAGCGCATCCGCGCCGGGCTGGAGTTCCTGAACGGGGCGGTGCACCGCGCCTCGCAGGCCGCCGGGTGCCTGGTGGTGGACCCGAACGACTCGCCGCTGGCGCGCAGCGCCGACTCCTACGGGGCGGACGGGATCCACGCCTCCGAGCTCGGCCACGTCCGGACCGCGGAGGCGGTGGTCGTCGCGCTGGGGGCGCCGGCGCCGGTCGCGACGGGAGGAAGCGCGACGGCCGTCCTCTTCCCCGGCCAGGGGGTCCAGACGCCGGCGATGGAGCACGAGGTCCGCCGCTGGTGCCCGGAGCTCGGGCGGTCGCTCGAGCGCGCGGTGGGCGACGACCCGTTCGGGCGCCTGGGGGAGGGCACCGCCGTCGTGCAGCCCGCGCTGTAC
>JALZEZ010000157.1 GCA_030861775.1 Actinomycetota bacterium | reverse complement strand
CGCCCGCCCCACTCCGATCAGGAGCCGGCAGTGCGGGCAGCGCTCGGGCTCCGGCGGCCACGGGTTCGGCGCGTTCGCCTCCACGAGCAGGAGGCAATGCGGGCAGTGAGCATCGGAGCGGCTCGAGGGCATCACCCGGGTTGTTGCGCAACTGCCGCGCGGGTAAACCTGTCTGGCGAAATCGGGTCGCGCCGTATCACCGGAAAGGGGAACAGCGCGCGCGGCCCGGCTCAGACCGCCAGCGCCTGCAGCTCGCGCTCCTCCGCGAGCTTGCGCAGGGCGCGGCGCTCCAGCTTGCGCACGCCCTCGGGCGAGAGGCCCATCTGCTTGGCCACCTCGCGCAGCGTCATCGGCTCGCGGCCGGAGAGGCCGAAGCGCATCTCGATCACCCGCCGGGCGGTCTCGTCGAGCCGCTCGAGCGCGCGCCGGATCGACGCCTCCTCGAGCTCCACGGCCACCTCCTCCAGCGGGCTCGGAGCGTCCGAGGGCAGCAGCGAGCCCAGCTCGGCGTCGCCGTCGCCGCCCACCGGCGTCTCCAGGCTCACCGGCACCCGCTCGGCCGAGCGCAGCTCCTCCACCCGCGCCGGGTCGGTGCCGAGCGCGTTCGCCAGCTCCTGGTCGGTCGGGTCGCGGCCCAGCTCGGCGGTGAGCTTGCGCTCCGCCGAGCGCAGCTTCGTCAGCTCCTGCCCGATGTGGACCGGGATGCGGATCGTGCGCGACTGGTGCTGCACCCCGCGCTGCATGGCCTGGCGGATCCACCAGGTCGCGTAGGTCGAGAACTTGAACCCGCGCCGGTGGTCGAACTTCTCGACCGCCCGGATCAGCCCGAGGATCCCCTCCTGGATCAGGTCGAGGAACGGCAGCCCGAGCCCGCGGTAGCGCTTCGCGTTGGCCACGACCAGGCGCAGGTTCGCCTCGATCATGCGGTCCTTGGCGGCCTGGTCGCCGCGCTCGATCCGCTTGGCCAGCTCCACCTCCTCGGCGGCGGTCAGCAGCGGGCGCTGCGAGATGTCGCGCAGGAAGATCTGGAGCGAGTCGCTCGTGGCCTCGGCCACCGCGCTGTGCGTGTAGCTGGCCTCGCTGCTCTGCCCGCGCTCCGCATCGTCGAGCAGCTCGATCCCGCGACGCTCCGCCTCGCGGTAGAGCGCCTCGATGCGGTCGTCGTCGATCTCCAGCCCCTCGACCGCCGCGGCCACGTCCGAGAACTCCAGGTAGCCGGCGTCCTCGGCTCGCCGGAGGAGCTCGTCGACGCGCGTTTCGAGGTTCTCGTCGCTCATCGGGATCAGGATACGCCCGGCGCTTCGCACCGGTGTCGAGCGCTAGCATCGCCGCCGTGCTGAGGGGCGTGTTGGTCTGGGGGGCGGTGGCGCTCCTGCTCGCCGTGCCGGGGACGGCGTCCGCGAAGGTCGAGCGCGCGGGCGACATCCTCCCGCCCGGCCAGAGCGGCCACGTGACCCTGGCCGGGCTGCCGAACGGCGAGGGCTCGCCGCACCTGACCGACCAGGTCGAGCGCTTCCTGGCCTTCGACTTCAAGCCGCACGGGTTCGACAACCCGGCCCAGTCCACCGAGACCCCGCGCCCCGGCGTGATCGTCGAGCGCGACGACTGGGGCGTCCCCACCATCCGGGGCCAGAACGACTACGACATCTGGTTCGGGGCCGGCTACGCCGTGGCCCAGGACCGGCTGTTCCAGCTCGAGCTGTTCCGCCGGGCCACCCAGGGGCGCCTGGCCGAGATCGTCGGCCGCAGCTACGTCGAGGACGACATCACGGTGCGGCGCGACTTCTACACCGGTCCCGAGCTCGACGCCCAGGTGGCCTCGCTGCCGGAGGCGTACCGGGCGCGCTTCACCGCCTACGCCGACGGCGTCAACGCCTGGATCCAGCAGGTGCGCTCGGACCCGAACAAGCTGCCGGCCGAGTTCGCCGTGGTGAACGCCTCGCCGCCCGCGGACTGGACCGTGCGCGACTCGGCCGCCATCGGCGTCTTCCTCGCCCGCACGGTGCCCAGCGACGACGGCGAGGAGATGGCCAACTGGAAGGCGCTCTCGATCTTCGGGCCGAAGCTCTTCGACAGGGTCCTCCCGATCCGCACCAAGGGCCAGGTCCCGTCGGTGCCGGCCGAGGAGGGCTCGTTCCCCGCCCAGCCCGGGCGCAGCCGCAGGCAGGAGGCCGAGGGGTTCCGCCGCTCGCAGCGGTTCCTGAAGACCGTGCCGATGCCCAAGGAGGAGGACGTGGGCGGCACCCACGCCGCGCGCTCGCTCCCCATGCTCGGGCAGCTCGGCATGCGCGGCTCGAACATGTGGGCGATCCGCGACAGGGACGGCGGCGCGAGCCTCTTCAACGGCCCGCAGCTCGGCTTCCAGATCCCCGAGCTGTTCGTGGAGTTCGAGCTCCACCGGCCGGGCTACGACATCCGCGGCGTGACCGCGCCGGGCGTGCCGCTGGTCGGCATCGGCCACAACGGCCGCGTGGCCTGGGGCTTCACCAGCGGGCTCACCGACGAGGACGACGTGTACGTCGAGAAGCTCACCGGCCCCGAGAAGTACGTGTTCAAGGGGGAGGAGCGGCAGATGGAGTGCCGCGACGAGACCTTCAGCTACCGCTCGCCGCCGTCGGACGCCACGAGCATCCTCGACCTCGAGCCCTCGCCGCCGGAGTCCGGCTCGGAGACGCGGCGGCTGTGCCGCACGGTCCACGGGCCGGTGCAGGGACGGGCCGACGGCGTGGCCTTCTCGCGCCGCTACGCGATCTGGATGCGGGAGTTCGACACGCTCGAGGGGCTGGCCGAGGCCGGCGAGGCGGACACCGTCTTCGAGATCGACCGGGCGATGGCGAAGGTCACCTGGAACGAGAACTTCATGGCCGCCGACGACAGCGGCAACATCGGCTACTGGCACCCCGGGAACCTCCCGATCAAGCCGCGCGGGTACGACGAGCGCCTGCCGTTCCCCGGCACCGGCGAGGCCGAGTGGAAGGGCTTCCTGAGCGTCGAGCAGCGCCCGCACGTGATCAACCCCAAGCAGGGCTGGCTGGTCAACTGGAACAACGTGCCGTCGGCCGGGTGGACGCAGGGCGACATCCCCGCCCGCGAGCGCCTGCTCGGCCCCTACCACCGGGCCAAGATCCTCTCCAAGGTCGTGGCGCGGGCGCACGCGAACGGCGGCGGCTACGAGCAGACCCGCAACGTGGACCGGATCACCGGCACGACCGCGCAGCAGCGCCCGGTGGCCGCGGGACCGCTGAACAAGGCGCTGGCCGGCGCGACCGGGAACGCCAAGACGCTGCTCGAGGTCATCAAGCGCTGGAACGGCTCGTACCACGAGCAGGACGCGAACGGGACCGTCGACCCGGGCGTGGCTGCCTGGGTCGCGTTCGGCGAGGGGGCGGTGAAGGTCGCGTTCGGCAAGCTCTGGGACCACAAGGAGCTCGGCCTGCTCGGCACCGGCGCCGGCAGCTCGCACGCGTTCGAGATGTCGAACGTGAAGGTCTACGCGCTGCGCAAGCTCACCGTGAAGGGCTGGCGCCAGGCGGCGAAGCACGCGTTCAACTCGCTGGCCGCCCGCTTCGGCACCACCGACACCTCGAAGTGGCGCGACAAGCGCCGCATGTACAACACCAGCGCCCAGGGCGCGGCCAGCTTCCCGGACATCCCGTTCTTCGACCGGGGGACGTGGCAGCACGTGGTCGAGCTTGGCCCCTGAGAGTTCCCGGCGCGACCTCCTCACGGGCGCGGCCGCCCGCCGGCGCCGGGCCGACGTGGTGGTGGTCGGGGCGGGGTTCGCGGGCCTCGCCGCCGCGCGCGAGGTGCAGAAGGCGGGGCGCTCGGTGGTGGTGCTCGAGGCCCGCAAGCGGGTCGGCGGCCGGATCCTGAACGCCCCGGTCGGCGGCGGCGAGGTGGTCGAGATCGGCGGCCAGTGGGTGGGCCCGACGCAGGACCGCATCCTCGCGCTCGGCAAGGAGATGGGCGTCCCCACCTACGAGACCTACAACACCGGCGACAACCTGTACTACAGGGGCGGCTCGCTCCAGCGCTACGGCGCGACCGGGCCGCTCGGCGCGGTCCCGCCCGACCCCGACGGCGCGCCCCAGGCCGCTCTCTTCATCCAGCAGATCAACGACATGGCCGCGCAGGTGCCGCGCGAGGCGCCGTGGGAGGCCGCGCGGGCGGCCGAGTGGGACTCCCAGACGGCCGAGACCTTCAAGCAGTCCACCACGCAGAGCGAGGGCGGCAAGTTCCTGTACGACGTGGGCATCGAGGCCGTCTTCGCCGCCGAGCCGCGCGACATCTCGCTGCTATGGGTGGCCTTCTACACCGCGGCCGCGGGCAACGAGACGACGCCCGGCGACTTCAACCGGCTGATCAACACCGCCGGCGGCGCGCAGGAGAGCCGCTACGTGGGCGGCTCGCAGCGGGTGGTGCAGCGGCTGGCGAAGAAGATCGGCAAGCGGGCGATCGTGCTCGGCTCACCGGTGCGGCGGATCAAGCAGGGCGGGCGCAGCGTGACCGTCGAGTCCGATCGCGCCGTGGTGAACGCGAAGCGCGTGATCGTCGCCATCCCGCCCACGCTCTGCCAGCGGATCGACTTCGCGCCGGCGCTGCCCGCGGGGCGCGACCGGCTCACGCAGAACTGGCCGATGGGCTCGGTGGTCAAGTGCGAGGCGGTCTACGACCGCCCGTTCTGGCGCGACGAGGGCCTGACCGGACAGGCGGTGAGCGACGCGAGCCCGGTGAAGATCACCTTCGACAACACGCCCGCGAGCGGCTCGCCCGGCGTGATGCTGGGGTTCATCGAGGGCCGCGAGTCACGCGTGTGGGGAACGAAGCCCGCGGCCGAGCGCCGCGCGGCCGTGCTGCGCAACTTCGCCACGTACTTCGGCGACCGGGCCCTCAACCCGCGCGGCTACGTGGAGATGGCCTGGCAGGACGAGACCTGGACCGGCGGCTGCTACGCCGGCAACCTCACCCCCGGCACGTTGCTCGACTTCGGCCCCGCCATCCGCACCCCGGTGGACCGCATCCACTGGGCCGGCACCGAGACCGCCACGATCTGGGCCGGCTACATGGACGGCGCGGTGCGCAGCGGCGAGCGCGCGGCGGCGGAGGTGCTGGCGCGGCTCTGAACCGCGCCGCTGTCCTGCCCTGGTGTCCCAGTGGGGCCCCTAGGCAGGACAGCGCCGGAAGAGGTGGAGGTCGGTCCGCCAGCGCTGGTCGAACTCGGCCACTCCGTGGCGCTCGAGGACCGCGGCGACGGCGGAGAGCAGCTCCGTCTGCTCGTCCTCCTTCAGTGCCCCGACGAACGACCAGGAGCTCACGAGCGCCACGTACTGGTCCCGCGAGAGCCGCGCCCCGTGCTCGAACTCGAGGTGCTCGAGCGACTCGAACGCCTCCCACCCCTCCCCGCCCTGCCACTGCGTGTCGCCGGCGGCGGGCACCCTCCGCCCCTGCGGGTGCTTGTAGACGGGCGCGACGAGCTCCGCCACCTCCTGCCGCCAGGGAGCCTCGTCCGGCAGCGCCACGTTCCACATCAGAGCGAGCCCGCCCCCGGGCCGCAGCACCCGCGCGATCTCGCGCAGAGCCGCCGGTGCGTCGAACCAGTGGAACGCCTCGGCGACGAACACCGCGTCGGCGGAGCCATCGGAAACCGGGATGTCCTCGGCCGTCCCCTTTACTGCCGCCGTTCCCTGGATCAAGGCCCGCATCTCGTCCAGCGGCTCGACCGCCGTGACGGAGGCGCCGAGGGCGAGCAGCTCCTGAGTGAGGCGCCCGGTGCCGGCGGCGAGGTCGATCACCGACGCGGAGGACGGCTCGACCCCGAAGCGCTCGAACGCCGCGAGCAGCGCCTCACGCGGCCACCCCGGCCGCGCCTCGTGGTACGCCCGCGCCCCCCGGCCGAACCCGGCGGAGGCGACCGGATTGACCTCCGGAGTCAGGCTCCCGCGGCGGCCAGCTCGGGCTCGCCCGCCTCGCCCAGGCCGCTCAGGTAGCGGTCCGCGGAGCGCGCCGCCTGGCGCCCCTCGGCGATCGCCCACACGATCAGCGACTGGCCGCGGCGGGCGTCGCCGCACGCGAACACACCGGGGACCGAGGTGGCGAAGTCGTCGTCGGACACGTTGCCGCGCCCGTCGAGCTCCACGCCGAGCTGCTCGAGCAGACCCTCGTGCTGGGGGTGCAGGAAGCCCATCGCCAGCAGCACCAGCTCCGCGGGGATCGTGAAGTCGGTGCCCTCGATCTTGTCGAACGTCGGCGGCGGCCCGACCTCGTGCCCGTGCAGCTCCTTCACGCGCCCGTCCTCGCCGGTCAGGTGCGTGGTCATCACGCTGTAGCGCCGCTCGCCGCCCTCCTCGTGAGCACCGGAGGTGCGCAGGATCAGCGGCCACTGGGGCCACGGGGTGCGGTCGTCCGGGCGCTCCGGGGGCGGCTCCGGCAGCAGCTCGAACTGGGTCACGCTGGCGGGGTCCTCGCGGTGGGAGTTGCCGAGGCAGTCCGCGCCGGTGTCGCCGCCGCCGATGATCACGACGTGCTTGTCGGCCGCGCTGATCGGCTTGGCCGGGGCCGGGTCGCCGGCTACGAAGCGGTTGCGCTGCTCGAGGTACTCCATCGCGAAGTGCACGCCGTCGAGCTCGCGGCCCGGCACCGGCAGGTCGCGCGGGATGGTCGAGCCGATCGCGACGACCACGGCGTCGAACTGCTCGCGCAGCTCGTCGGCGGTGATGTCGACGCCGACCTCCACCCCGGTCCGGATCTCCACGCCCTCGGCCTCCATCTGATCGGCCCGGCGCTGCACGTAGTGCTTCTCGAGCTTGAAGTCGGGGACGCCGTAGCGCATCAGCCCGCCGATCCGGTCCTGGCGCTCGAACAGCGTGACCGTGTGCCCGGCGCGGTTGAGCTGCATCGCGGCGGCCATGCCCGCCGGGCCCGATCCGATCACGGCGGCGGTACGGCCGGTGCGGAAGGCCGGCGGCTCGGGCTTGATCCAGCCCTCGGCCCAGGCGCGGTCGGCGATCGACTGCTCGATCTGCTTGATCGTGACCGCGTCGTCGTTGATGTCGAGCACGCAGGCCGCCTCGCACGGCGCGGGGCAGATGCGGCCGGTGAACTCGGGGAAGTTGTTGGTGGCGTGGAGGGCGTCGATCGCCTCCCGCCAGCGGTCGCGGTAGACGAGGTCGTTCCAGTCCGGGATCAGGTTGCCCAGCGGGCAGCCCGAGTGGCAGAACGGGATGCCGCAGTCCATGCAGCGGGCGCCCTGCTCCTGGAGCTCGGCCTGCGGGAGCAGGACGACGTACTCGCGGAAGTCCTCGACCCGCTCGGTCTTCGGCCGCTTGCGCGGCTCGACCCGGTGGATCTTGAGGAAGCCGCCGAGCTCACCCACTGGGATCCTCGCTAGCCATTGTGCGGCAGCACCTCTTCCTCGGCCCCGGCGGCCGCCTCCGCCTGCGCGGCCTCGCCGTTGCCCGCCGCCTCCGCCTCGCGC